>CAZBUT010000192.1:0-3782 GCA_964495165.1 uncultured Muribaculaceae bacterium
GCGTGAGCTATCGCTTCACTTGCTTATCTCGCAAATAACATGTAACTTTGCCGGAACTTTATTTCCGACAGGCAGAAAAAAACGGTTACATCGCCGAAATATATATGGTCTTGTAGTTCAATGGATAGAATAGCTCTCTCCTAAAGAGTAGATTCGGGTTCGATTCCCGACAAGACTACTTTTACAGCCCGCAATATTGCAGGAGAGGGTAAAGCGCGACAGAACGTGCTATGCTACAGGGATTTGATGAGGTTGCGGTTTATGGCAACGATATTGCAAAGGGTTATCGCAACGACTGAGATGACTCCGACCAAAACCGACGGGGCAAACGATGCTGTAACAGTTCCAATAGTCTCAAGCGGAACATACCAATAGGCTCGCGCAACAGCGACCAATACCAACGCCACAACAAGTACCACAACATTAACAACGGCAACCAGCACGTAGTAATAACGTGCCACACGCCACGGTGTATAGCCGAGCAATACAAGGTCGCGCAACTTGTCGCGGTTTTTCTGCAACAGCAAATACACACTCAGCAACAATATAAACAGAGACATCAAGCATATCACAACTCCGACAGCCCCCACAACCGATGTCGCAGCTGTCAATATGTATGATATTTTCCCGTTATCGAGTTTATCTCCGGCGCTTTCATAACCATGCTTTTCAAAATACTTTTCGATTGCAGGGTCTCCCGATTGGTCAACCTCGATAATGAGACGCGACGGCTGCTGGCGTTCATGACGCGAAAAACGGCTGTTGGCCCATGACATAAAATCCTGAGGCACGGCAATTGTATTGAGACGTGACGAGAAGCCCACGATGCGGGCAGAAAAACTCTCCTCTGCTCCATTGCCTTTGAGCGTGACTCTTAACAGTATCATTTTTATCATATCTTCGCTTATCTGAGGCAACCCTTGCGACGATGCAAACCCGAAGTTATACAATGCCAGATAGTCTTTGGATATGATAATGGGTATTTCAGTTTGTCCCGGTTCAAAAGACCAATCATCGGGACGCACGTCAAAGAATTCATCGGGTATCGACTCAAAAAACAACGCTGTCGACATTCCACGTCCGCCAAACGAGACCGAAGCGTAAACGCTAAAAGCCGATGACGTAAAACGTCCCGTCATGTTCACCCACGGCTGACTCTCGATGTCAAGCACCTCTTCTTCAGAAAACTCAGCCTTTCCACCGAATAAAGAGCCAAGTCCATGCACTTTTTTAGATACAACGATATAATCACGTGAGATAAACATATCATCGCCTGACTCCACCGATGTTGCATCGTTATAAAATTGCAAGGCGGTAAGCACAATTGCCAAACCGAGCAGATTGGCGACAGCATAACCAAGCAATTGCCCTACACTCACATTTTTACGCAATAACCGCCACACTATCATACAATCACAATTTAATTGGTTGGGCTTCTATCGACAAGGCATTTCCCACCGATGTGACAATGACAGCCGCCTCTTGATGAGCCGTCTCTCTTTCGACCAGCAAAGCCGCCAAACGGTTGCAATGCGCGTCAAGGTGGCTCACAGGCTCATCGAGTATCAAAAAATCCATTGGTTGACACAACGCCCTTACAAGTGCCACTCGTTGCTGTTGCCCGATAGACAGACGCGCCACCGGTTCTGCTGTCTTATCGGCAATTTCCAGAAGCGCAAGCATATCCATAATCTCCCCGGCAGTTTTAAACCGTGTAAGACGATTTTTCAGTTCAATATTTTCCAAGACAGTCAATTCGGGAAACAAACGCATCTCTTGCGGAAGCAGAGCGATGTGACGCATACGCATTTCGCTCCAACGCGAATGCCCGAAACGGGATATATCGTCACCATTAAATAAAATCGTCCCTTCATAGTCGCTCCGATTGCCATATATATAGCTGCAAAGAGACGATTTCCCGGAGCCGGAACCCGCAGTTAAAATATATCGTTCACCTCGGTTAAACGTCAACTCCCCGAGCCATACCTGCGAGACCTCGACCGACTGGCGACAAGCCACATCGGCAAACGCCCGGGGCAACAGACCATGCAGCGATATTTTATCTATTCTTCTCATTTATATCCTCTGCCAACGCTCCTATACAGGATTCAAGGAATGATGCCGATGCGCCATTGAGACGCAAACGCAATTGCAACCGGTCGTCATCAACCCATGCCGTAAACTCAAAGCCAAACGGGATATCCATAGCCTTCATGATTTCGCTTTTGTATGAAACATCGGCAACCAAAGCTATGGCTTTACCCTCAAAACTGTCGGCACTCAGGCGAGTATCGCCACGTTCAACAATCTCACGGTTGGAAAATACGATGCAATCATTTACCGCGCTTAAATAAAAGGTAACTTCGCCGGACTTATATTCCATGGCATTTTCAACCTCTTTGAACGGCAAATTATAATTTCTTGCAAGTTGTCTAATACTATTATATGATTCCTGAGCCATACCGGGTTTCAACGGCATCATCATGGCAAACTCCCAAGTCTCGACACTCGCCATATTAAGCGCCTGCGCTCCGGCAACCGGGCCAAAAGCAAACGACATTGTGCCTTCGATGCTTTTCATGTAAGGCAACATCATCGACAAAGCAGCACGTGTGTCATAAGACATCATCGGCTCGAAAGTTTCATACAATGCGTGCCAATCGACATCGGCAGGTACACCCACAGCCAACGCCGCAATATCATAGGGGTAAAGATATTTCAAAAACGACGAATTAATCGGAGCCAACAATGTATTAATTTTCAACCGTTTGCCTTCGGGCGTATATAGTTTCACATCGACAACGGCATAGTCACGCTCGCTATCGGCATTTACGCCGACTACTGTCGCGGCATATTCTGCCGAGCCGAAATACGCCTCCAACGACACCGGAACATCAATCAATGTCGCAAACATATCATCATTTTCCAAAAAACGAGTTTTCCACTCGACTTTGCCCACCGACGCTTGCTCGGCATTCTGCAACATGAGCTTCACATCGGCCACAATATCATGCGACTTGCGTTCAAGCAACCAGCCTTGACCGTTGCCCACTACAATGAATCCGTCTTGAACCGGATAATAGCTGTATTCATCTGCTTCCACTCGCGCTCCGGTAGAAATGCCACACGAATCTATCATCGACAAAAGCGTCGGCTCGTCTTTTACATGAAACGTGAGACACATGCGATCGCGCGCATCGGAAAACATCACAACTTCATCTAAAGCTACTGCCCCTGAGCCGGCAAACCGGGTGATCATTCCAATCTCGGTCTCCCCTATGCCGGAATGAGCCATTAAGGTATTCACATCATCGGTAAATGTCACTTTACCCGATGAGACATCACACCCCGCCTCTTTCAGCAATTTATCCAAATCAGCTACCGCCACCGATTTTACATCGGCAGGCACAGTTTCCAACAAAGACACTTGCGATTGTTGAGTACAAGAAAACACCAATAAGGCAAAACTAAATAAGGCGGTCAGGCGCATCACGTTTTTCATGCCGTAATTTTTTATCTTATGAAATTATTATTATTTTACCATAGAAGCAAATGAAGCCGGCACAGGAGTTTCAAAAGCCATCTCCTTGCGGGTTACTGGGTGGACAAAGCGCAATGTCTGCGCATGAAGCGCCAAGCGATGTATAGGACTCGATTTAGCCCCGTACTTGCGATCTCCTGCAATCGGGTGTCCGATGTCCTTCATGTGGACACGTATCTGATTTTTGCGACCGGTATCAAGCTCCACCTCAAGCAGCGTATATCCGTTTTTGTTTTTCAAC
>CAZBUT010000193.1:0-3778 GCA_964495165.1 uncultured Muribaculaceae bacterium
GCACCGACAGAATTGCTATAATAATCAATATGCGTGCCATTGCCATGTGGATTATCGGTTTTTATTCCAATTGGTTTTATTCCTGACGCAAGTTAGGAATTATTATCCTATTCTCCAAAAATCACCCACAAAAAACATGCAATAGTTAATAGGAGAGATGTTCACGGCGGGCGGCGTCAATGCGCAATAGTATAAACAGTAAGAATGTGAACCCCCATAACGAAGAACCTCCGTAGCTGAAAAACGGCAAAGGAATGCCTATAACGGGACATAGTCCGATTACCATGCCGATATTTATGACGAAGTGCAAAATAAGATAGCTTGCTACACAATAGGCATATACGCGCCCGAAAGCAGTCGGTTGACGTTCGGCTATAACTATCACGCGTAATATAAGAATCAAAAAGAGCAACAGGGTGAGAGTCGAACCAATGAACCCGTGTTCTTCTCCGATAGTGCAGAATATGAAGTCGGTATGTTGTTCAGGTACGTATTTTAGTTTGGTCTGAGTTCCGTTGAGGAAGCCTTTACCGGCAAAACCACCTGAGCCGATGGCAATTTTTGATTGGTTTACGTTATATCCGGCTCCTCGCAGGTCTTCTTTAATGCCGAGTGCCACGAGTATGCGGTTTTGTTGATGCTCCTGTAAAACGTTTTGAAAAACGTAATTGACTGAGAAAAGAAATGCAATAGAAGCTACTGCAAATCCAACAGAGACAAGCATACGGCTGATGCGTTCGCGTAACATTTGTAATAAGCAATATCCACATGCAACAGCAATAACACTTATGAAATAGATAGTACCGGGGATCTCGATGTCAAACAGACTTAGAATCAAGACTAACAGGCCAGTTCCGGCAAACCAAAGAAATATATTTTTGGCTATTGTATGTTGTTTGCAGTAGATGCTTGTCATGCCTACCATTATCACCATGATTAAAATAAATACCGCAAATTGACCTGACGGTATTCCTAATATCAGGGTTTCAGTAAATTTTACGGCAATGACAAAGAATGTTACAGCACATAATGCCGCAAATAAAATCATTCCGCTCATTCCTTCGCGATACAGCACAAAAAACAATGAAAGATATACAAGTGCCGAGCCTGTTTCCTTTTGAGCAAGGATAAGTCCTATGGGTATGAAAAATATGAGTAACGCTTTGATATAGTTTCCAGGATTGCCGTTTAGCGAAAAATTGTATGTGCTGAATAGTTTGGCTAATGCAAGTGCTGTGGCAAATTTGGCGAACTCGGCGGGCTGTAGGCTCATAGGACCCAATACAAGCCATGAGCGGGAGCCTTTGATGTCGGGAGCGATAAATATCGTGACAATCAATAATAGCAATAAGCCGGTATAGATAGGGTAGGCGTATGTTTCATACATGCGGGAGTCTATGAGCAACAACATCAGCCCTAAGACAAACGACAGTCCAATCCAGCGAATTTGTTTTCCTGAAAATTCGTCAAAACTGAAAATACTTGCATTGTCAAAGTCATAGCTTGCTGCATAGATGCTTATTGCGCCCATAATGACAAGTATGGCATATATTATGACAGTTATCCAGTCGATGTGATTGAATACCGATTGATTAGTGCTTCTTAACTCCACTGTAAATAATTGTATTGGATTCTAACATTCGTTGTTCAAGATATTTTCTCTTTTCTGAAATTTTGCCGGTGAGATATTTCTCAATGACAAGACTTCCGATAGGGACACCATAGGTGGCGCCGAATCCGGCATTTTCGACATATACGCACACTGCAATTTGCGGATTGTTGTAGGGCGCAAATCCCATAAATGCCGAGTGGTCGCGTCCGTGTGGATTTTGGGCTGTACCGGTTTTCCCACACACCTCAATGCTATCTAATGCCGCCAATCGACAAGTACCGCCGACTACAGCCATTCTCATTCCTGTTGCTACTTCGTCAAAATATTTTGAATCAATAGTGGGTATATGTTTTTCGATATATTCGGCAGGCAACACTGTGTCTTGTATCTCTTTAACCACATGAGGGGTGATGTACCAGCCTCGGTTGGCTATGGAGGCACACAGATTGGCTATTTGCAATGGGGTGGCAAGGATTTCGCCTTGACCTATTGAGATTGATATAATGGTGTTTGCACTCCAACGGCCTTCGCCATATACCTTGTCGTAAAATTTCGCATTAGGAATAAATCCGCGACTTTCTCCGGGAAGGTCAACTCCGAGCTTGTAGCCATAGCCTAATGACACAAGGTGGTTTTTCCATACTTCAAAAGCGTTGGCGTGGCTACCGTATTTGCTTTGGTGGTTGTCAATCATGGATTTTAGACCCCAACAGAAATAAGCGTTGCATGATGTGCGCAACGCAGGCTGTAATGTAATGGGCGATTCATGAGCATGGCAACCGACTTTAAGACCTCCAGAACGGAAACCTCCAGAACATGGAAATGTAGTTGACAAAGAAACGATACCCTCTTGGCGCAAAATCAATCCTTGGCTTGGCTTGAATGTTGATCCGGGCGGGTAAGATGCCTTTAAAGCTCTGTCAAATAGTGGCTTGTATTTATTGTTTATGAGTTTGCGGTAGTTCTCGCCACGTTGACGACCGACCAAAAGCGTCGGGTCGTAGGTGGGACTTGACACCATTGCAAGAATTTCACCTGTAGCCGGCTCTATTGCGACAACGGCTCCGATCTTGTTCACCATGAGCGACTCGGCATATTGCTGTAACTCAATGTCAAGGCTCAGTTTTAGATTTTTCCCGGAAATGGGGGCTATATCAAAAGCACCGTCTTCATATCTGCCTTGTATGCGTCCATGTGCATCACGAATGAGTATTTCCTCGCCTTTGATACAACGCAGATATTTTTAGTAGCTTTTTTCAACGCCAAGGTCTCCGCAATAGTCTCCCGAAGAGTAATAGTCATCGGCTTCAATATCTTTTTCAGAGACTTCGCGTATGTTGCCTAAGACATTTGCCGCCGCAATGTGGTTATATTGCCTTAAAATGCGTTTTTGAATAAAAAATCCTGGGTAACGGTACAGTTTCTCTTGTAATCGGCCGTAATCTTGAGCCGATAGATGTGTGATGAATTTTTGTGGAGTGTAGGAGGAATATCCCGAACGCTTTTTCATATCACTGATGCGCCGGTCAAATTGCTCACGTGTGATGTTAAGGGTTTCGCACAGATCCAAAGTGTCAAAAGCTTGAACATCACGAGGTATCATCATAACGTCGTATGCCGGCTGATTGTAAACGACCAATTCTCCGTTACGGTCATACATGAGTCCGCGTGACGGATATTGGGTTTTGCGCAAGAAGGCATTGGAGTCGGCATATTCTTTGTACTTGCTGTCGCATACTTGCAGGTCAAAAAGCCGTACAATGTATATTATAGCAATCAAAATGATAAATCCGCCTATGACATATTTGCGTTTTTCTAAATTATAATCTTTTCTCACGTTGACCTGTTGTATGTTTTCTTGTTGGTGAGACTATCTAAACCGAGTATCAGAATAAATGTCAATGCGCTACTTGCGATGATGCGCAGTAACAATTGTAAAGGATTGAATAAGGAGAATGCCTCAATCATAAACAACAAAAAGCAATAGACGATAACTATTGTCAGCAGATATTTTATGTATATCCCCATGCCTAATGACCGAATCGATGGTTCAGGGTTGCTCAAATCATCTTCTCGCGGGAAATAGAGCCTTAATATCGGACGACGCATCATTGCCGTTATTGTGCAAGCGAGGGCGTTCATGCCTTGTGTGTTTGAGAATATGTC
>CAZBUT010000194.1:0-3741 GCA_964495165.1 uncultured Muribaculaceae bacterium
TAATGTTGCATTGAAATAAAGCAATTCGGTATATGCAACTTTGTCATCAGAGAGGACAAACATTGGATAGCCAACAGGGTTTAAGATGCATTCTCCGTTGCTGATCAGCCCCATGCGAGACATTCCGGTCGCAGTTCCATCTGTAGAAGATGTATGGAAGAAGTCTCCATTATGTGCGGCAATCATGTCGTGTCCCGGGCTGTTGTTGCGGTTGTACATGCTGCTTGGCGTCTCAGTTGCAACCGATTTTTGTCCTCCGTCGCATACTTCCATTTGTACATATTCATTTGTTAAATCAATTTCAAGTACGTGGATAGTAAGAGGTCGGTTGGGGCAGTGGTAAAATGCATAAGTTGTACCGGGTCCTACCAAATGTTTAGGCACAATTGTGTCAACTTGCTGATCTACGCCATTGATGTTTAGCGCGTTTTGGGCAGAAATCCCATTGCAACATAGCGCCATTAGGGATATGACCCAGAAAAAGTTCAGTTTTTTCATGTATAGTTTTATTTATGTTAGAATTTTGTTAGTTCTCTTTGGTAAAAATACAACTTTGTGAAATTAGGATAACGAATTATATGTATAATTTATGTATTGTTAACATAAAGCGTTGCCGGCTACGTGCTAACAATATAATCTTCTTAGTTATTTGCCTTAAATGGAAATGAAATATGATTTTGTCGCTACATATTATCAATAATAATTTGTAATTTTGTACTTTCATAATTTTTATATTATTACAACGTGGAAACTAAGTACATATTTGTAACCGGAGGCGTAGTATCCTCTTTGGGTAAAGGAATTATATCTTCCTCTCTTGCCTGCTTGCTTAAAGCTCGTGGCTTTAAAGTCACAATCCAAAAATTTGACCCGTATATTAATATCGACCCGGGGACGCTTAATCCTTATGAGCATGGAGAATGCTATGTGACCGTGGACGGTCATGAAGCGGATCTTGACCTTGGTCATTATGAACGATTTACCAATATACAGACAACTCGTGCCAATAACATCACTTCAGGACGCATCTATCAAAGTGTAATAAATAAAGAACGTCGTGGTGATTATCTTGGCAAAACAGTTCAAGTTATACCTCACATTACCGATGAGATTAAGCGTAATATTAAATTGCTTGGTAACACCGGTAAATTTGATTTTGTAATAACCGAAATCGGAGGTACGGTTGGTGATATTGAATCGTTGCCGTATCTTGAAAGTGTAAGACAATTGCGCTGGGAGCTCGGTGACAATTGTGCATGTGTGCATTTGACTTATGTTCCTTATGTCTCAGCCGCAAAGGAACTTAAAACAAAACCCACTCAACACTCAGTGAAAAAATTGCAGGAATTGGGTATTCAACCCGATGTATTGGTTCTTCGTACAGAACAAAATATCGGCATGGAAATGCGTCGTAAAATAGCCCTTTTCTGTAATGTCGCTCCTGATGCAGTAATACAATCGATTGATGTGCCTACGATATATGAGGTGCCTATCAAGATGCATGAACAGCATTTTGACGAGATCGTTCTGCGTAAAACCGGTACTCCGTTTGAAGGAGAACCCGACATGACATCTTGGTTGCAGTTCTTGCAAAAGATGAATAATGCTGATAAAAAAGTGCGCATTGGTCTTGTCGGCAAATATGTAGAATTACCCGATGCTTATAAGTCTATAAACGAGGCATTGTTGCAGTCGGCTATATATAATGATCGTAAACTCGAATTAAAATTTATTCAGTCAGAGAAATTGCATGACGGCAATGTCAATGAGATGTTGTCTTCTATGGACGGAGTGTTGATTGCTCCGGGATTTGGTCAACGAGGTGTAGAAGGAAAATTCTCAGCGCTTAAATGGTGCCGTGAACACAATGTGCCAACGTTTGGTATATGCCTTGGTATGCAAAGCATGGTGATAGAATTCTCACGCAATGTTCTTGGTCTGACAGAGGCTAACAGTACTGAGATGAACCCTACAACCCCCGATAATGTAATCGATTTAATGGAAGAACAGAAGTCGATTTCAAACATGGGCGGAACAATGCGCTTAGGCTCTTATGATTGTAAATTGAAAGAAGGCTCGATTGCGGCAAAAGCATATGGCACTACCGAGATACGTGAACGTCATCGTCATCGTTTTGAATTAAACAATGATTATCGTGCACGTTTGGAAGAGTGTGGTATGGCGTGCGTGGGCGTTAATCCGGACTCAAATCTTGTTGAAGTTGTTGAAATTCCTGAAAACCGGTGGTTTGTAGGAGTTCAATTTCATCCAGAGTATTCAAGTACTGTACTTAATCCCCATCCGCTGTTTGTTGATTTTATACGTGCGGCAGTTGAGTATAGTGAAGAAAAAGCATAAGTTTAATAAATTTAATTTACCTACTGAAAATGGACAAAAACACGCTACTTGGCTTGCTTTTAATGGGCGGAATTATACTCGGCTTTATGTGGCTTAATCAACCCTCGGCCGAGGAAATTGAACGTCAACGACAGGCTCAAGCCGAGCAACTTGCAGCCCAACAGCAGGCTATTGAGCAATCCCAGCAACAGAATGTGCTGAAAGTGGATTCTCTGACTCCGACAGAATTGGCATTACTTGCCCCGACAATCAGGCAATATGGAACTCCCGATGCAGTTAATGCCAATGTTTATACTCTCGGTATTCACAATGTAAATCTTATTCTCGAAGGAGATCATGTGACCGGTACGGTAACAGTGGGCGATAGTATCGTCGACGTATCTGACATTATATCCGGTCGTTATAGTGATTATGCACCCGAAATAGCGTCTGCGGCTGTTTCTGTGCTGAAATCGACGCTCAATGATATAACTCGATATAAAGAGTTCTCAAAGTTCTTATCAGGAAAAGATACATCTGTAAGACTTGAAAATGATTTGTTGGCGTTGGATATGTCAAGCAAAGGTGGAATGATCTCTCGTGCTGAACTTAAACAATATCAATCATTTGATAGCTCAAATGTCGTATTGTTTGAGGGCGCAAACAATGATTTTAATTTGACGTTGACAACGGTGAATCAGAGACTTGAAACGCGAGAGTTTTATTTTACTCCTGTTCAGGAAAACGATACAACCGTGTTGATGAATCTTGATTTTGGCGCTGGCGTGACATTTGGTGTGCGATATACATTGGCATCAGACAGTTATGTTGTGAGAATGGATATCGTGCAGAACGGAATGCAGGCGGTTATCCCGATGAGCACATCTTCTATGGATTTTCATTGGTATCAAAAAATGAATCGTCATGAAAAGGGTCGTACGTTTGAAGAACGTAATAGCGCTATATATTTCAAATATGCAAGTGATGAGGTTGATGATTTGTCGGCGCAAGGAGAGGATTCAGAAGATATAAATGATAAGATAAAATGGATCGGTTTTAAAAATCAGTTCTTTTCTTCTGTCATAATTGCACGTGAAAATTTCACGGGAGCAAAATTACATTCAAAAGATCTGAAAGAAACATCTCAGTCAGATATGTATCTAAAGGAGATGACAGCTGATGCGACATTGGATTATTCGTCATCAAATCAATCTGTCGCTTCTTTTGATGTGTTCTTTGGACCGAATTTATATCCATTGCTGTCTGACTATGATGATACATTGGCTCAAGATGAAGATCTTGAACTGACTAAACTCATTCCGCTTGGATGGTCATTGTTCCGTTGGATAAACACGTTGATCATTATACCGGTGTTTACATTCCTTGGCGGATTTATAGACAACT
>CAZBUT010000195.1:0-3725 GCA_964495165.1 uncultured Muribaculaceae bacterium
TGCCTTGGTGTAGTTGAAGCTCACACCGCCTTGCAACGACATGTTATCGTTGATGCGATGATTCAAAGTGGAGTTGAGCATCACATTAAATTGATTGCTGTGGCGATCTTCAAGTATATATGACGAACCCATTCTGTTTTCTGAACTCAGATTCTGATTTTCATAATTGTTCAATTCGTTGGCTTGATATATACGCTCCCAATTTATCTGACGCATCGACTCGTTATTGCGCCAAAGGTCGGTATAGAGGTCAAATGTCTCCTGATCGTCTTTATAATACGAAGGCAGGTTGCGGTAATAATCAGGACGCGGGTCGGCTGAGTTTCCGCCCCATTCCAATGATGATTTGGAGTAGTTAATCCATCTCACCGCAGCACCGGTATTAAGCGTAGTTCCGGTTTGGGGCTTCCATATCCAATTGATGATTGTTGTAGGGTCAAATGTCTCTACAATGCGGGCGTTGCGTTTCTCTCCGTCCCACCAGCCCCAATTGGGATTGTACAGATAATCGTCGGCAAGTTCTACCGCTTCCTCGGTCACGGGCGATGTTGTCGCGCGCTGAGTGGGTGCGCCAAACGTAGTCAACGATATGGAGTGATGGGGATTTATAACCTTTTGTATTGCAAGGAAATATCCGGCAGAGTTATAGAATGTGCCCGGGGCTACTCCTTCATCGGCATAGCGACCGATTGCTGATACGGTCATCGCCCAGCCATGTTTATTGACTCCTGTAGAATATGTTGCCATTGCCCGCAACATATAATTACTGTTGGTATAGGCTACGCTTCCATTAAACCCGGGAGCATAATCGGCTGCATAGGTGCTGAAATTGGTCGAACCGCCTATATCGCCAAAACCATAATTGGCTGCTCCAAGACCTATAACATTTGTGCGATTGCGGAAAGCCCGGCTCGTCATGCCACCAAGAGTGGAGTAGCTGAAGCGTCCGCGGGCGAGATCGTTAAATCCGATTCCGTTTATATAAGTCTTTTGGTATTCCGAGTTATAACCTCTCGCGCGGAAATACATCGGTGAGAAATCATAGCTTGCAGTCGAATAAAACACATTGTCCGATGAGTTCAGCAATGCTCCGATAGCTTGTGTTCCCTCGTCCTCATCTTCCAATTGGCTCTGGTCGATAAGCAAATCGGTCCGGTCGCCATAGAACAACTCCGAATCCAAATCAGATGATGTCATCTTGATTTGCCCCAAGTCCTCAAGGAAACTGCCGTTCAAATCGACATCGATAGCGGCATCACGATAACCGTAGGCAATGATGACCAACACATCTTTTCCGGTCTCGCCGGTGGGATAACCCATACTAAACTCTCCATAAGAGTTTGTCGTTGTATAAACTCCGTGATCTCGAAGCAGCACACTCGCATCAGCGATAGGGCTTCCGGTCTCGGCATCGACAACTTTTCCCGCAAATCCGGCATTATGGGCCGCCATGGAGATTGTTGCCGACAACAATAGCAAGAATAGTTTTAATCTCATAAACTTTGTTTTTGATTAATTATTTTCTTTGTTTTGTCTTTGTAGTTATTGTGTCGTGAAAACACATGTATAATAGTTTTACATCTCATTAGAATAAATTCTTTCAAAAGTAGCAAATATTTTTTAATACACGTTCATGTGACCATGTTAAAATAGTGCTACAAGCATCGAAATACACGGTTTAACGAAATTTTCTATATTTTGGAGATATAGTTGCAAAAATTATAACTAATTTTACAGCAACATTGTTTAACGTTAATACAACAAAACTTACATACTTATGAAGCGACTCCTGTTTTTGGCCTTAGCCTCTTTGTTGATTGCCGTTACAGCATCGGCACAAAACGACAAGAAACAATTCATTGTGCTCGGTGTAGCGTTCTACAACCTTGAGAACCTGTTTGACACAATCAACAACAACGGAAAATATGACCTGGAGTTTTCTCCTGCCGGAGCAAAAAAATGGGACGGAACAAAGTACCGGTCAAAAATAAATAATATGGCCTATGCCATATCACAAATGAAGTCAAAGACCACCCCTATGGGTCCTGCCATAATCGGCGTTTCTGAAATTGAAAACCGCACGGTGCTTGACGATCTTGTGAAAAATGAGCAGATAAAAGACTGGAATCTTAGAGTTGTACATCATGACTCTCCCGACCGCCGTGGAGTCGACGTGGGGCTACTCTACAATCCAAGATTCTTTAAAGTCTTGAATGTAACAAACCATAGATTGAAAATAGACAGCGACTCAACATTCCGCACACGCGACCAGATGTGTGTCACCGGATTATTGGCCGGAGAGAAAATCTCTGTAATCGTAAATCACTGGCCGTCACGGCTTGGCGGAGAAGAACGCTCATCACACTTGCGTGAAGCTGCCGCAGCTTTAAGCAAACACATCGCCGACTCGCTTTGGAGTGTCGACCCAAAACAAGCAGTTGTCGTCATGGGAGACTTAAACGACGACCCGTTTAACAAATCATGCGCTGTAGTGCTTGGCGCGAAAAAAGAGAAAAACGGAGTAGGAGAACACGGATTCTACAACCCGTTCTGGAAAACGCTCGACAAAGGCATCGGCTCACTCGCCTATCGCGGAGCATGGAATCTGTTTGACCAAATTATAATATCGGGCAACCTGCTTGAAGGGACTCAGCCGGCATTAACCTATTGGAAACATGAAGTCCTCAACAAAGACTTCCTTACAAACCAAGAAGGGCAATACAAAGGCTATCCCCACCGCACATTCTCGGGCGGAGCCTTCCTCAACGGCTACTCCGATCACTACCCCACAATCGTCTATTTCACCAAAGAAATCCCCTCTACTCGCTAATCGAAGTAACACGGGGGTTACATAACTCGGGGCATTGGATTTCGCCTCGTGAGAAACTGCGGTATGTATCAAACTCTATTTCCACTTCGGGTTCTTGCAACTCGGTTGTGTGGTCGAGCGGGAAAGAGATATATTTTATCGTCAAGCCGCGGTCAAGCCATTGCTGCTCATAAAATGTCTTGATTTCAAGGATATCACTCACATAATCGGAGTGGTACAAATCATTGGTGTCTACAACTGCAGGCAATTGATTCAACTCGGCGAGCAAATGGGTATAGGTGTACAGAAACGGGCTGTCGGTTTTGAGATGCACCAACCCGTTTTCGACAAGCACCTGACGGTAAAGTTCTAAAAAACGAGTGGAAGTAAGACGCTTGCGCACCTTCTTCATCTGCGGGTCAGGAAACGTTATCCAAATTTCGGCGACCTCTCCGGGAGCAAAAAAATGCGGGAGCAATTCAATATTTGTGCGCAGAAATGCAACATTTTTCAGTCCTTGACGAGTTGCCTGTCCCGCCCCTGTCCACATGCGTGCGCCTTTGATGTCTATACCAATGAAATTTTTATCGGGATATTTACGCGCCAATCCTACAGCATATTCACCCTTGCCGCATCCAAGTTCAAGCACTATGGGGTTGTCGTTTTTGAAATACTCTCCACCCCATGCTCCTTTAAGAGGAAACCCCGATTCTTTTAACACGCCAAAAGGATATTGAAACACACACTCCATGGTTTCCATATCCTTGAATTTTCTGAGTTTGTTCTTGCCCATGACGATATGTTTTCAGTTCTGTCAATTGCCACGTGCAATCTTCACTGTCGATTGTTCTCCGGTTGAAAGCACCACATTGATTATATATATGCGACAGCTCCAGTTGGAAGCATCTATCGTAAC
>CAZBUT010000196.1:0-3724 GCA_964495165.1 uncultured Muribaculaceae bacterium
ATCTTCCTCAATGCCGGCAGTAGCACTCAAATAGCCGTAGTTTTTGCCGGGGAGCGCAGTGGCAGCTATACCCTCGGCTACGAGTACATATTTTTTACCGCTTGTGATTGATGTAACCTTGTTATGGGTATAAACATTCTCTTCGCCTTCAACAGTTGTGAACACCGGTTCTTGGTCGGAAGTTTTATAGTTCACAATTGCATATTGTCCGGCTTGAGCATCGGGGTAGGCTTGCTTAAGAATACCCGGGATATTTTTTGCAGCCGAATGAGAAGGAGCGAATGAGGAAATATAATCTTCTTCGCTACCCCAAACAGCTGCGTAATCAGCGTCGGTAACATCATACTGCTCGGCAGAAGCTGCGGCTGTTATTTCCTCGGGGAGGTTTGTCGCAACTTTGTATGTCACTTTAACCGAAGAACCGTTGTCAAGTACAAAATACTCAAAGTTTGAACTGCCGAGGAATGCCGGGACGTAGTCTTTGGCAGTGATTTCAGGAGTGAAATAGTGTTGTGTTCCCACTGCTTTGAGTGCTGCGGCATATTCGTCGCCTGCCAATGCTTTGTTTGTAGAGTTGTTGGCGATAGACGCATAATCGGCATCGGTGAGTATGTATTCGATCGATTGCACATCGGTGATGGCAGGATCGTCATCAAAACCTTTTAAATGTTCGTTGTTCCAACTATTGTCGTCACAACCGGCAAGGGCGACTAAACACGCACCGGCCACCAAGGTGTTAAATATCTTATTTTTCATTGTGTTCATTCCTTTACATATTAGAAATTAACTCTCATCTTTATTGAGAAAGTGCGACCGAACGAATAGAATACCCGGTAGGCGTTTTCCCATGTTCCGCGAGCGTCGGTATTGGTATAAGCGTCCATAACATAATTGTAATCAAACAAGTTATAAACGTTTCCATACAATGTTGCGTTCACACCGCCAATCTTAAATTTATAACTTGCCGACAAGTCAAATTGTTGTCCCCAAGGAATTTCCCATGGATCGGCAACACTGATGTCGGCTCCTGGAGAATAGCTGCTTGACGAAATTGAATAGTCGGAATAGTTGCGGGCATTGACAACCCAGTCAGCACCAATGCGGAATCCTTTAAACGGACGGAAATTGAGTCCGAGTGACGCAGTAGTCTGTGCCGAACCACCTACCTTAACTCCTTTTTGGTTGAGAGTTGCCTTAGCATGATCCGCAGCCATTATGCCTGAAGCTATGTTTCCTTGCAAATCGGCAAGAGGCTGCCCGTTTTGATTATAGAAATAACCTGTTGCATTGCTTGACCATTCCCAATCACCCCAAGAGAACATTCCTTCAATGTCGATCCAATTAAACGGACGATAGATAAATTCAAGTTCTGCTCCCATGTGGCGTGCGTCAACCCCTTGCATGTTAAAGTAGTATCGGTCGCCTGCATGTTCGCCTGAAGTGATGTCGCCTGAACGAGTTGAAGTTTTGTCCATCCAAGTTGTGTGGTAGGCATTGACATTGGCAGTGAACACCGGAGATTGGTATCCGTAACCAACTTCAAACGACATGATTTTTTCGTTGATAGCATCAGGGTTGGTTGCATTGCTTACAGTAGATGTCAAGAATGCGCCTCCCGAGAAGAATGGAGCGCGACTGATATAACCGGCGTTGAAATATACGTTGTTGTGACGGTCGATATTATAGTTTGCACCCACTTTGGCTGTTCCGCCAAGGAAGTTGAGAGTCTTTGATTTTTCATGTTCCTTGTCGTAGTAGAAGTGGTCAACACGCCAATATCCGGTGTTGCTGAGCGATCCGGCAACAATGACATTGAGCTTCTTGTCAAATGCGGTGTATTCAGCTTGTGCATAAGCGCCTTCTTGATGTGTGTGTCCGTCATAATCACGGTAAACTATATCACCAACACCGAGTTTCTGGTATTTCCAATTGGGGTCGGCTGCAGCTGCATTGTTTTCAGCTTTCACTCCTTTACGGCTGCTGTCGTCCATAAAGTATTCACCGTCATAAAGATCGATGATTTCGTTGTTGTGATGTCCCACGTAGTAGCGCACGTCTATACCGCCTGTGAAAGTGAGCTTATTAGGGATAAACTCATTCTTGTAGGTAGAAACAAGTCCATACCATTCGTGGCTGTTGTTTGATTGGCTCATAATCATATTTGAACCTGTGGTGCTGTTGGCATTCATCTCTTGGATTTTATCATAGGCAAATGTGCCGTCGGCATTGCGGAACAAATTGTTTACAAGACCGTTTGATGCTCCATACCAAGATGAGTAGCTGAGCGATGTGCCATTGTAAGTTCCACGTCCTTGACCTGAATAACCGCCACCTGAGGCAAATGATACGTATGCAGTTGTTGAAAGAGATGACTTGTGGTCGATTTGCCAAATGTGAGCAAGAGAAATTTGGGGTTTGTGATAAGTGTTCAAGTTAGATGAACGCACTTGCCCATTCTTGTCATATCCAAATGTAGGGTTGTACTTATATGGGCTGTCGCCGTCCATGTAATCACGCACGTTTTGCCATTCGTTGATCGTAAGACCGTCGGCCGAACTACGTTTGTTGTGCTCTTGAGGCGCACCAAATGCGGTCAATGACAATTGGTGATTTTCGTTAAGGCGTTTTGACACGTTTAAGAAATAGTTGTAGCTGTTGAAATAGGTGCCTTGTACATATCCGTCGCCCCATTTGCGTGAACCGAGCAAAGTGATAGCCCAGCCATTATCCATTAAACCGGTTGAGAGCTTGAAACCGTAATTATTCATGCCGTCATTGCCCATTCCATACCACACGCTTCCGCCTCGTTTGGCATCGAGTGATTGGGTGACAATATTGATTGTACCTCCGACTGAAGGCGCAGAAAGAATTGCAGCGCCAAGACCGCGTTGTGCCTGCATACTTGATGTCACGTCAGACAAACCGGCCCAGTTTGACCAATAAACACCACCCCATTCCATATCGTTGATAGGAATACCGTTTATAAGCACAGCGACATTGGCCGATTTGAATCCGCGCATATTTGTTTTTGCGTCACCAAAACCGCCACCGTCTTTTGTCGTCCACACACCGGGTGTTGTCTTTAGCAATTCGGGAAATTCCTGGTTGCCGAGCTTAACATCGATAGCAGCCGCGTCAACTTGCGAAATGGCAACAGGTGTCACGCGGGTGCGTGCAACAGACTGGGTGACAACAACGTCTTGCAACATCTGTGATTCTTGTTCAAGGCGTATTGTTCCTGCATTTGACTTTGCCGGAATTGTAGCCGATTTGTATCCCACAAATGTGATAGTCAACGACTTTGTACCACCGGGTACATTGACTGAAAATTTTCCATCGAGGTCGGTTGCAGCCGCTGCCGCACCATCGGTAATAGAAACAGTCGCACCGATAATCGGCTCGCCGGTTTCATCAACAACAGTACCGCGGCAATTAACATTGCCCGATGCCGCAAATGCCAATGAGCAACTCATCAGTATTGCAGTGAAGATGAAAATAAGTCTCTTCATACTTGTTTTGAATTGGTTAAAATTAGTAATTGTATAATTAAACTGTTTTTATGCAAAATAATCTTTATGCATAAGATATGCAGATATACGTATCTATCACAAAAGTAGGGATATTATTTAAATTTGCAAAATTTAAAAGTGATAAGATTTTGTTAAAATAAAAAAAATAATTTTATTTTGCCAAAACAAAAAATAGAGTTACCATTGCAACGCAT
>CAZBUT010000197.1:0-3713 GCA_964495165.1 uncultured Muribaculaceae bacterium
AGGAACTTCAACAGCCGCGCTGTAGTTGTCGGGGTTGGGTTCAAACACTATAACTTCAATATCGTTGGAAGAGCGAGGTGCCACAATTGCCAATGTATCGCATGTTGCAATACCTGTGAGGTTAAACAAACTTGCCGGCTTGTCGCTTCCTATCACATCGGTGCCGGCAAATGGGGCAAGTTGAGCTTCAGTGCCGTCGGTGATTGTTACAGGTGATGCTGAGAATGTAGCTTCTGTTACATCGGTTGTTACTTCGCGCACCCACACAAGTTCGTTTACATAGTCGGCAGGAGCTGCTGCAAGTTTTTTCAACGTCACGGCTTGAGCTTCAACCTCGTTACCGCTTGAAATCACGTTGAGGCTCTCGGTGAGTGCAAGCACTGTTAAAAGTCCGTCATCTTCTTTCTGCAAGCCAAAGAATTGAGCCGAAATTTTGTCGCCGGCTTTGATGTTTGATATATTGTCGGCTTTTACTCTTACTCCGGCTGTTGAGTCTTGCATATATACACGGTTGTTTTCAGTATCTATAAATGTAACAATTGCATTACCGGTATATTTGTAAGAAAGATAATCTTCGGGATTAGCATTTTTGAGATCTTGCAATGCTTTTACTTCTGTTGCTTCTGCCGGTGTCCAGAAGAGTTGGAAGATGGCAGGTTCTGCAAGATTATCGGTGGTGAGTTCAAATGAACCTTGATAGGTGTTCATGTCTGTGGGAGTGAGCGAAACCGCAAGGCTGTAGCCCGATTCCGACATGGCGTCTTCCATCGGAATGGTCTCAACCGATGTGGTTATTTGCTCTGTAGAAATGTTTTTCACAGCGATGTCGTTTGTGAGGTTTGAACCATATACGTTAATAACGGTAGTATAGGTTTCACCAATGAATGCTGTAGGTACTTGGGCATACATTGGTGAAGCAATAACTTCGGCCGGTGCCGGAGCATAGCCTTCAATGATGATGTCATCGATTGCAACATCTCCCGATGATGCAATCGATGCATTAAGTTTGAAACAGAAGCAATATTGACCGCTGGTTTCAGGGGTGAAAGAAAAAGCAAAATCGCTCCATGTTGTATAGGCTTTGTTTGCTACTGTACCAACTGTTATTGTTTGGGCATCTGCATTTTGAGCAGTTCCGGCAGTAATTGTAAATCCGTTGTTACGCACGTTGTTTGGTGTTTCGCCGGGAGCATATAGACTAAACATTATAGTACAAGGCTTTCCGCCGGCAAGATTCATCATTGATGTGTAGAATACTTCGTCTCGTCCGTAGTTATATGATGATAATGCGCAGAATACATATTCACCTGATTTTGGCGATAAACCGCAGTCAACACCTGATCTTCGGGCAAATGGGAATGTTCCTTCTGAAACCCAGCCCTCGGGAACAAATGTGTTTGTTGTGAAATGGCTTGCATCGTCAAAATCCTCAATGATTTCAAATGGCACGGGATCGGCAGCCAAAAGTGTTCCTGTCGCAAAAATCAGTGACAGAAACAACATCGTTAGTTTTTGGTAAAGTTTGTTCATAAATAACAACAAAATTTATTAATGAAGTTTTAAATTATAATTATTTATTATTTTTGTCATTCTCGCTATTAAAATCGCCGTTTTATGTAGATGGTTGTATTAGGAGGATATAAATCACGCAAAGATAGTTAAAAGAAGCGATAACGAATGAATATATGCATAATTTTAACATATTTCCGCGCAAAATGTCACAATTTTATCGTTTTTGCCAACTTAAGGGAACTTCTATAAATAGGAGCATCAAAAAGGTTTAAGTTTTTTCTTGTATTCTTTTTAATCATCACAAAGCAATTTATGGGAATTTATAGAAATTCCCATAAATTATATTGCAGAGGCTTTTTTGATACATCCGGTAATGGATTATAACATCAAAGGAAAAGCAGTGACTGAAACTCCATATAAATATTATTCCAACGACTTGTCGTTCAAAAACTATTTATATCCCGGTATTGCTCATGGCATAGGTTATATGCTTGAAAATGCGGTGTATCTTGAATTGCGCAGAAATGGATTTAATGTATATCGCGGGGCAATAAAAGATCGGGAAGTTGATTTTGTTGCCATTAAGGGCAGCCGTAAAATATATATTCAATGCTCTTATTTGGTAGAGGAAGATGAAACACGCATGAGGGAATATGCATCGCTGTTGGATATAAATGATAATTTTGAAAAATGGGTTATTTCTTTAGGGAACTTCTATAAATTACTTTGAAAAGATTTATGATTTTTTACTTGATGGGATTTTTGAGATTTGTTGAAAGAGCATAGCGAGCTATGTGATTGATACAAAAGCAAAAATACATCAATTAAAAACATAAAGATTTCAAAAGAACAGTTCCCGTTATCTATTGTTTAATTAATTCGTGGAATTTATAGAAATTCCCTTTAGACGAGTATAATTATCCTGTTTATGAGGGGATAAAGCATATTCAGGCGTGGAATCTAATACAAGAGCTATAACATGCCTTGCTCCACCGACACACATACCCGCTCGATGATTGCGTCGTCTTCATCTTCCTGCGGGTTGTAGTCGCTTTTAAGGTTCACGCCAAACAATCGTCCGAATCCTTGCCAGAAAGTCGCTCTAAACGAGCCGAGAAATGCTTTGAGGATATTGTAACTCGATTGGTTGGTTTCACGCTTGATAAGTTTTATGAGCATTTTTGCCTGTGATTTTGTAAACTTTTTCAACACCGGTTTGTATTGCTCAAATACAGCCCTTTCCATTTCTTTGAGGTGTTTTTCGCGCTCTTCCTGAGTAGGGAAAGTCTCAATATATTCATAGGTCTCAAGAAGTGTTTCACAAATGAGTTTGGCGTATGGCAATGTTTTTTTCACATCTCTCACCGTGCGCCAATAAAACTTTTCCTGCTTTTTGTTTTTGAATTTCATAGGCGGATAGACTGTAATATTGTTCATTACAATCATCAGCAGCGTGTCGCCTTCTTCTGATACAAAATGGTATTTTCCTCTATAGGCGCGTTGCTGTCCGGTGCCTGCCGATGGAGTGTTTTCATCATAATTGTCTTGAGCGGCAATCGGCTCGGCAGTTGCAGCCCATATTAATATTGCAAAAACAGCTCTTAACAGATGTCGCATTTTATAAAAGAAAAAGGTTTAACATAAATATGGCTTGATCAGACGGTTATGTGTAATGAGCAACCGGCGGATAGTCGATCGTGTAGTGTAATCCGCGAGATTCTTTTCTCTCTTTGGCTTGGCGCATAATCAGATAGCCGACGTTGATAATGTTGCGCAACTCGCATATTTCCCTTGATGCCTTAGAGCATTTAAAGAGCTTCTCGGTCTCTTCATAAAGAATGTCGAGGCGATTCCATGCGCGGTCGAGGCGCAGATTGCTGCGCACTATACCAACGTATGTACTCATAATTTGGTTCACCTCCTTGATGCTTTGGGTTATGAGCACCATTTCCTCGGGGTGGCGTGTGCCTTCGTCGTTCCACTCCGGAACATCGGTGCGGAATGAGTAATGGTTAATGTTGTCCATCGCATGACGTGCCGCGGCATCGGCATATACTACCGCCTCTATCAACGAGTTTGATGCCAATCGGTTTCCTCCGTGAAGACCGGTGCATGAACATTCTCCCACGGCATATAGACGGCTTATCGATGATTCTCCATTGGTGTCAACTTTGATGCCGCCACACAGGTAGTGGGCTGCC
>CAZBUT010000198.1:0-3682 GCA_964495165.1 uncultured Muribaculaceae bacterium
AAGTGTGACGGTCTTTCATACGAAATTCTCGAAAAAGCGCTTCTTCAAGCCCGCGACGGACGTCTCCACATCCTCAACAAAATCAACGAGACAATACCTGCTCCACGCGAAGACTACAAACCTCATGTACCTCGCATCGTGACAATGACTATACCTAAAGACTTGATCGGTGCAGTCATAGGTCCGGGCGGAAAAATCATACAAGGCATTCAGGAAACAAGTGGCGCAACTGTGTCTATCGATGAAATCGACGAACAAGGTTACATCGAAGTTGCCGCCGCCAACAAAGCATCGATCGACAAAGCGCTTGAACTCATCAATGCAATCGTAGAACTTCCCGAAGAAGGAAAAGTTTATACCGGAACAGTGCGTTCAATCCTTGAATTTGGTGCATTTGTAGAGTTTATGCCCAACCGCGACGGTCTCCTCCACATAAGCGAAATAAGCTGGGAGCGCATCGAAAGCATGGAAGCATCGGGCATCAAAGAGGGCGATACTCTTGAAGTGAAACTCATCGAAATTGACAAGAAAACGGGTAAATACCGCTTGTCGATGCGCGCATTGCAACCCAAGCCGGAAGGCTACGTAGAACGTGAACGCGCGCCGCGTGCCGACCGTGGTCCTCGCCGTGACAACAATAACCGCGGACCTCGCCGTGACGGCGACCGTGGTCCACGTCGCGACAATCGCGGTCCACGTCGCAACGACAACAACGAACAATAAAACATTGTTACATATTATTACGGGAAACGAGTGTGTCGCCGTTGGTGGCACACTCGTTTTATCATTATGCTACACGTCTACAAAGACAGGGAAACAGACACCGGGATAGGCTCTTGACATGAAATAAAACATCAAAGATGTGGGATATATACAGAAAATGTGAATAAATTGCGTAACTTTGCATCAGAAATAAACTATTATGGGACAACTTATCGCTATCGTGGGACGCCCCAATGTGGGAAAATCCACACTATTCAATCGTTTGACAGAGACCCGCACCGCCATTGTCGATGGCACTGCCGGGACAACACGCGACCGCCAATATGGCAAAGTTGAATGGTCGGGAAAAGAATTTTCAATCGTTGACACCGGAGGTTGGGTTGTCAACTCCGATGATATTTTTGAAGGCGAAATCAACAAGCAAGTAGCTCTTGCCATAGAACAGAGCGATGTGATATTGTTTGTGGTTGATGCCATGAACGGAGTCACCGATCTTGATGACCACGTTGCCGAAATTTTGCGCAAATCAAGCAAGCCGGTCATCTTGGTCGCCAATAAAGTAGATTCAAACGAGTGGATCTACAACATCGCCGAGTTTTACAGTCTCGGTCTTGGAGACCCCTACCCCATTTCGGCCGTGAGCGGGTTTGGCACCGGAGATCTGCTCGATGAAATAATGAAACGTATGCCGGAGAAAACCGATGACGAAGAGGAACAACTTGATGACATACCGCGTTTCACAATCGTGGGTCGCCCCAATGCCGGCAAATCATCGCTGATAAATTCGTTTATCGGAGAAGAACGCCACATCGTGACCGACATCGCCGGCACAACCCGCGACAGCATATATGCCCGCTACAACAAATACGGGTTTGACTTCTACCTTGTCGACACTGCCGGAATACGCAAGAAGACCAAGGTAAACGAGGATATCGAATATTACTCGGTGATACGCAGTATCAGAGCTATTGAAGCATCGGACGTGTGCATATTGATGATCGATGCGACCCGTGGCATTGAAAGCCAAGACACCAACATATTCTCTCTCATACAGAAGAACAAGAAAGGGCTTGTGGTGTGTGTCAATAAATGGGATTTGATCGAAGACAAGTCAAACGATGCCATAAGATGCTACGAAGCGGCGATACGCGAGCGGTTTGCTCCATTTACCGACTTCCCTATCATCTTCACCTCGGCATTAACCAAACAGCGCATTTTCAAGGTGATAGAAACCGCATTGAAGGTCTATGAAAACCGCAAACGCACTGTGCCGACTTCTCTGCTCAACACCGTGATGCAGGAATTTATCGAAGCCTACCCGCCACCTGCAAACAAAGGCAAATACGTTAAAATCAAATACATCACGATGCTTAAAGGCTCGCCGGTTCCTACATTTATATTTTTCTGCAATCTGCCGCAATGGGTGAAAGAGCCATATAGGCGATATCTGGAAAACAAGATACGCGAGACATGGGAATTTTCAGGGACACCGATCAACGTCTTTATGCGTGAGAAATAATTACCACCAAAAAAATACGACACAAAACCCGCAACTATTAAAAAAGTTGCGGGTTTTGTCTATTTCTCGGGTGAAAAAGTTTATCTTTGTGACATAAAGTGATTTGCAAATGAAATATTTTCTATCGGCAGGCGAGGCTTCGGGCGATTTACATGCGGCGGCTTTGATGTCGGCTTTGGGCGAGATTGACAATGGTGCGCAATTTGCGTATCTTGGCGGAGACCTGATGCAGAAAGCATCGGGCTGTGTCCCTGTTATACATTATCGCGAAATGGCTTATATGGGTTTTAGCGAGGTGTTGCGCCATTTACCTCAAGTGCTTGGAAATCTGAGCCGGGCAAAAGAAGCGATTGCGAGATTTGCACCCGATTGTCTGATACTTATTGACTATCCGAGTTTCAATTTGAAACTTGCTCGCCATGCCCACAGTCTCGACATTCCGGTGTATTACTACATTTCACCCAAAGTGTGGGCATGGAAGGAGTATCGCGTAAAGGATATCAAACGATATGTGCGCAAGCTATTCTCCATATTGCCTTTTGAAGTCGAGTTTTTCAGAAAACACGGATATGAGGTGACCTATGTAGGAAATCCGTCGGTAGAGGAAATCGAGCAGCGCGCAATGGCGTTAGGCACTCGCGAGCAGTTTGTCAAGAGACACAATCTGCCCGCCAAACCACTCATGGCACTTGTGCCCGGCAGCCGCCAAGGGGAGATACGCAACAATCTGCCTATCATGCTCGATGTTGCCAAGCGTTTTCCGCAATTTGAGGTTGTTGTTGCCGGTGCACCGGGAATCGACCGCAATACCTATAACAGATATACCGATGCGCATGTTGTCGAGGGTGAAACGTTTGAGTTGATGAAGCACGCGTCAATCGCACTTGTCACTTCAGGAACCGCCACCCTTGAGGCTGCGTTGCTACACACCCCGCAAGTAGTGTGTTACAGAGCCAATGGGTCTAAATTTTCATACCACTTGTTTAAACATATCCTTAAAGTGAATTATGTATCATTGCCTAATCTCATTTCAGATAAAGAAATCGTTCCCGAGATGTTGCTGCATCACTGCAATCCCGAGGAAATTGCGGCTGAAGTAGAAAAGATACTGCCCGATTTACCGGGTCGGGCGATGATGCTTGACAATTACTCTTTTATGCGTGCCCGACTTGGCGAAAGCAACGCGGCACACACAACTGCAACAAATATTTTCAACGATATAAACAACTTGAATAAATAAATTATTATGGCACTGATAAATTGCGCAGAATGCGGACATCAAGTCTCGGACAAAGCTAATAGCTGCCCAAATTGCGGCTGTCCGATCGAGGCTCAATTACCACCTCCATTACCAAGCGAAACACGAGAAGAAAAAGCAAAACAGGAAGAGAAGCCACCCCTAATCCCACAAATTCCGATCGGCGTGTTTGAGTGAGGAAT
>CAZBUT010000199.1:0-3664 GCA_964495165.1 uncultured Muribaculaceae bacterium
GATTTGTCTTCTGGATTGATTTTAACAAGAGCACGAGCGATTGCAAGACGCAATGCTTCAGCTTGTCCTTTATAACCACCACCACAAAGATTTACTCGGATGTCATATTTTTCAACAACGTCAAGTGTGTTAAGTGGTTGTTTTACTACATATTGAAGTATAGAAGAAGGGAAATATACTTCAAGAGGGCGTTTGTTGATAGTGATTGCACCTGTGCCTTCTTTTACGATTACTCGTGCGATCGCAGCTTTACGACGACCTACTGCATTTACTGTTTCCATACTTCAATTATTTCATTTTGTTGATGTCAATAACTTTTGGGTTTTGAGCTGCATGTGGGTGCTCTGGACCATTATATACATGCAAGTTCTCGATCAAGCGACGACCAAGACGATTCTTTGGAAGCATGCCTTTCATTACTTGTAAGAACAATGGGTTTTTACCTGCTTTGAGGTGTTTGTTGAAAGACTTCTTGATAAGAATTTCTGGAGTTGCCTCACGTTGTCCACCGGGATATCCTGTGTAACGAAGGTAAGTGCGATCAGTCATTTTTTTGCCTGTGAGAACGATTTTCTCAGCATTGATGATGATTACGTTGTCGCCACATTCTACGTTTGGTGAGAATGATGGTTTGTTTTTACCGCGAAGAATTTTCGCAACTTTAGCGCAAAGACGACCAAGAACTTGATCAGTAGCATCGATTACTACCCATTCGCGTTCTACGCTTTGTGCATTAGGTGATACGGTTTTGTAGCTTAAAGTATCCACGTTAAATGTTTGATTAATAGTTAAATAAATTTGACCGTAGTCAAGTTAACGCTCGGCCAGAAGCGTTATCAAAACCCGTGTCGGTGTATTAATTTGGACATAATCGGACTGCAAAGGTACAAATTTATTTCCCTCTCTCCAAATGTTTTAGGATTTTTTCTTCTTGAAAATATCCGCATTGCAACAGATCGAAATATGGCAAGTATTTAAATTTTGATTGTTGCTACTCTTTAATGTTTTTGGAGGGATTGTTTTACTTTGGTGAGGTAATCTTCAAGTCCGAGGACTGCTTTTTCTGCGACTTGTTGACGGAAATCGGGGTCGGCAAGCAATTCTTCTTCCGGCAGGCTGCTCATGAAAAGCACTTCAAGCAACACGTTGGGGTACTCGGTTGGGGAGTTTAGCGAGAAGTTGAAATTTCCGGTCAGGCCAAAGTTCTTCAGCCCGAGCTCAAGCAGGCGATTAAGCATACAGGCGGCCAATTCCCGGTTTGATATGTGTTTGTAAAAAGTGCTTGTTCCCATTGTTGTGAGTGGTGAACCTCCCGAATTGTTATGCAGAGAAATCATCAGATCTACATCGTTGTCAAGAAATGTCTGTTTGCGCTCGGTCATTGACGGGCCGGTGTCGCCATCGCGACTCAGCACGACTTTCGCCCCTTTGCTTTCCAATATCTTGGCGATGCGCAATATCATATCCAAATTCACCTCTTTTTCGGTTAGTCCCGTTGCGCTTTTTGCTCCCGGATACTTGCCTCCGTGTCCTGCATCAAGCCCTATTGTGAGATCTTTCAGAGCAAGCCCCGGAGTGTGGTTTACATCGATTACAAGATTGTTGCCGTCGTAGTTGACAGAGTATCCCCAAGAATATTTGTCTTTTAGTTTGATGACGACTTTGAGCACATCGCTTTCCGGTTGCTGGCAATCGACATATTCAATCATTCCGAGGTTGCCGCGTTGCGTAATCCAGTTGCTGTTGTTCATTGCGCCAAACAGCTCGATGCATATCGTTGTGGGATCTAACTGTGTCCATGAACGATAGGGCAACCGGCATGGCAATGAGATAGAAATGCGATCCTTGTCGCCTCTGTTTGAGATTGACCAACTGCCGGTGTTTACCGGTTGAATCGTGGTACCGGGTTCTTTCAGACAATCTTTTGGCATATAGGCATATCGGTTTTGCGATAATGCTATCTTATAGAGATTGCCCTTCTCGCCAACTGCTTTTACTGTTATGCCGTTGTTGAGATATCCCATTTTTGACCCGCCGAGACGGTCGCCACCGTCGCCATACTGCAGATATGCCCAATCGGCGGTGATGAAATATCGCGGCGTATCAAATTCAACAAATGCCGCTTCCGCAGCAGGTGCTTTTTTCTCTGTCGGAGCATCTTTAAGATATACATTGACGGTCTTTTTCTTTGTCGTATTTCCGTCGGATACAGCGACGGTAATACTGTTATCTCCCGGACGGAGTTTTACAGTTACGCCAAAAGCACCGGTTTTATATACATGCACTGCTTCACCGTTGATTTTAGCTGTGTTGCCGGGCGCAGTAACAGCTACAATAGTATGGTTGGGGCTGAAGACGGTGTCGCGCTGTCCGCGTGTTATTTCAAGCGATGTTTCTGCCGAGGCGCTTAGAGCTATGCTTAGAACTAATGTGGTAATGAGCTTTTTCATGATTGATAATGCTTAATGTATAGGTAAGCAAAATGGCGACCTCGCATGGGAGACCGCCATTTTGTAGTAGTGTCTTATTTGTGAGACCGCAGATTAAGCCTCAGCTGGTGTTACGTTGATGAATTGACGGCCGTTTTTGCCTTCGGTGAAGACAACAGTACCGTTAACCAAAGCGTAAAGAGTGTGATCCTTGCCCATGCCTACGTTGAGACCCGGGTGGTGCACTGTGCCACGCTGACGTTTAATGATGTTGCCGGCCTTAGCGTATTGACCGCCGAAAATCTTAACTCCGAGTCGTTTGCTTTCTGACTCGCGACCGTTCTTAGAACTACCTACACCTTTCTTATGTGCCATTTTCTTAAGATTTTAGAGGGTTATGCAACTACGTCTTTAATCACAACTTGGGTGAAGTATTGGCGATGACCGTTTTTACGGCGATAGCCTTTGCGTCTTTTCTTTTTGAAGACGATAACTTTTTCACCTTTCACGAGGGGACGTTTTACCTCGCAAACTACTTTTGCTCCTTCAACGGTAGGAGCGCCTACTTTAACGGCACCGTCGGCATCTACGAGCAATACGCGATCAAATTCTACTGTGTCGCCTTCGTTAACTTGCTCTCCGAGATAGTGAACATACAAGAACTTTCCAGCTTCAGCTTTGAATTGTTGTCCTTGGATTTCTACGATAACGTACATCTGTTAATTATTTATTACAGGTTACTCCGTTGGGCGAGGTACATTTGCACACTGCTTATTTGAGCCCATGTCGGAAAAATTAGCGCACAAAGGTAGTGATTTACTTTTGATTGCGCAATATAATCAAGAAAAACTTTTTTGGAAAAATCATGAACGGGCATTTGTGTAATATTTTTTTTGATGAGGTGTTGCATAATTTGAAAATCTGTATTACCTTTGCACTCGCTTTCGGGTAAAACCGATGCAGGTCCCATAGCTCAGTTGGTTAGAGCACCTGACTCATAATCAGGGAGTCCTTGGTTCAAGCCCAAGTGGGACCACGCAACCCAACAAATTGATTATCAATGAGTTGGGTTTTGTTTTTGAACAAGCCGGGACAAATTCGGGACACGATTTTTGCGAGTTTGTGCCAATGTTTGACAGGTCGCCAAGGCTTGCCAAACAAAAAAAATGTCAAAAAACAGTCTCCCACGCGGATTGAATTTTAACAATTCCAATTCCGCATCAATTTCATCAATT
>CAZBUT010000200.1:0-3605 GCA_964495165.1 uncultured Muribaculaceae bacterium
GCTCAACTGTACAAACCCATACTAAAAGCCTTACCAATGAACTCATCGGTAAATCCGGCTCAATGGGAGGTATGCAAATGATCGGCGGAGCATCTTCTCAGGCAACCGGAGCACAAAGCGATGCAACATCTGCCAATCAATCGGCTTCACCCGCAGGTCAACCTGCCGATTCACCCCAAGCCGGCAACAGCCCCATGCCTCCCAAAAACTAAATCAGGGAGAGTTTCAGGTCTTGGGCAAATTTTTTGAAATAGGGAGTCGTTTCGACTATATGAGCCAGTACTTGGCGTTCACTCCATGTGTAAGGAGCCGATTCTCCTTCATTCATCTTTACCTCAAATGAGATGAAATCATTGCCCAATGCGTCGTGCAGATATTGTTTGATGTCGGGCAACGAGTGTTCCAGCAAGTCACGCTGTGCCGGATTCTCCACGGTGAGAGAATATCTGTCACCCTCGATCTTCACCGGGTGCGAGGCACGCATTGTGTTGACAAGGATATGAGCCGACGGGTGCGATTGTATATATGCCATCCAGGCTGCATCGAGAGCGTCTTTGGAGTAGGCTTTAGAGCGATGCAGTTGCGTCGGTCGCGCCTGCTTCGCCTCTTCCGATTCCTGATTACCCCCTTGCGCACCTGTTCTGATTGAAATCGTCGGCATACGCAGTGTCGTCCGCCCAGCCGGCTGTGGAGCAGGAGGTGGTGGTGGAGCTGCCGCCGACACTGTATTGGCATGGCGTGGCGGCGTTGGCATCGCCGTGGCAGGTTCAGCTACAACCGGAGTCGATGATGCAGTCGTGGAGGCCGCTGTATAAGTCGACGGCTGGCGCATGGCATCGGTGGCATGTGAAGACGGAGCCACAGGCTCGATCTTCTTCAACTGCCCCTCTCCGTTGCCACCGTTATTGGGGGAGGGGCTGAGCAGTTGGCACAATTTTATGAGCGTAAGCTCTACAAGGAATTGTTTGTTGGTCGCAGCACGATAATCCAAATCGGCCTTGTTGCACAAATCCATTGCCGCATAGATAAATTGAGGGGAGAGACGTTGCGCCTGTTGCGACATTGCGGCTTTAGCTTCATCACTTGCTTCAAGCAGGCATAGAGTCGACGGTTCTCTCGCCACCATTAAGTCTCTGAAATGCGCAGCCAGTCCGTTTATGAAGAAATGAGAATCAAATCCACGCTCACGTATCTCCTTGTATATTAACAATGCGTCAGGCACATTTTGTGAAATGAAAGCATCAAGCAAGCGGTTATAATATTCATAATCGAGCACATTAAGATTCTCGATTGTTGACGCATAAGTTATATTCCCCATTGACGAAGCCGCAACCTGATCAAAAATCGACAGCGCGTCGCGCATTGCGCCGTCGGCCTTGCGTGCTATGACATTTAAGGCGGAAGGCTCGACCGAGATACCCTCTTGCGATGCCACATAGGTCAAATGATCGACCATATCTTGTATCGTGATACGGTTGAAATCATATATCTGGCAACGCGACAATATGGTAGGAATGATTTTGTGTTTCTCGGTAGTGGCAAGGATAAACACGACATACGATGGCGGTTCCTCAAGCGTTTTCAGAAACGCATTGAATGCCGCTGTCGACAGCATGTGCACCTCATCGACGATAAACACGCGATAGCGTCCCGATGTAGGCGGAACAAGCACCTGATCGACAAGTGTGCGTATATCATCGACGCTGTTGTTTGACGCTGCGTCAAGTTCTACGATATTGAGCGAACGTCCCTCATTAAACGATCGGCATGATTCGCACTCATTACATGCATCGCCGTCGGCAGTGCGGTGTTCGCAATTGATAGTCTTGGCAAAAATGCGGGCACACGATGTCTTGCCCACACCTCGCGACCCGCAAAACAGATAGGCATGAGCCAAACGGTCGGTCGCGATAGAGTTTTTTAGTGTCGCTGTCAAAGATTTTTGCCCCACCACGCTCTTGAATGTCGCAGGGCGGTACTTGCGCGCTGATACCAAATAATTGTCCATCTATGGGGTAGTTTAGATTCTACACAAAGTTAATGAATTTATACATAAAGCTACAATTTTATTGCAGTGAAAAAGGCTTTTTTGTTCTAATTTTTAACGTAAATCGCAAAAAGTGACCCAAGCAGGCGGTTTAATCAAAAGAAAAATAGTATATTTGCAGGCTGAAAAAAAGACGAAATTAATTTATAAACATTTAATCATATTTATCTAACACATGCAAAGCAAAGGAACTTTAGGAAGCATCGTCGCCGGAGTCATTGCGATTTTCTTGGTACTTGTATGCCTTTTCTATTTATCATTCTCTGTTGTAACCAGCAATTGTGAGAAAAAGGCTGTTGAGTATGCAACAAACGCTGCAGGCGATGCCGGCGTTGATTCCGAGCCTTACAAACTGGCTTACAAAAACTACATGGATTCTATCGGTAAGGAACCCGTTTACATGGGCTACACCTTTAACGAAGTACAAAAATGGGGCGTTGGTCTCGGTCTTGACCTCAAGGGAGGTATGAACGTGATTCTCCAAGTGTCGATGCCCGACATTCTTCGTTCGATGAGCACAGTTGAAGCTGACACTCTTTTTGATTCAGCTCTCGCCGCTACCGATGTTATCATCAAAAATCATGAGTCGGAAGACTATGTGAAAACTTTCTGCGAACAATATCGCAAAAAATCACCCGCAGCCGACTTCTCGGTTGTATTCAAAGATATTGTTAAACGAGGCGACAGCGATGAAGCAGTTGTCAAGACCCTTAAACAAGAGGTTAAAGACCGTGTTGACAACTCTGCAACGAACGTGCTCCGTAGCCGTATCGACCAATATGGTGTGGTTTCACCCAACATTCAGGTGCTTCAAGGCAAGGACGGTCAAATCCTTCTTGAACTCCCCGGTGTGAAAGAACACGACCGTGTACGTCAATTGTTGCAACGTTCGGCCAACCTTGAATTTTATGAAACTTACAAGCTTGATGAAATCAGCAATGCTTTGGCTCAATTGGATAGCAAACTCGCTGCCGACACCACCGATGCATTTGACGGATTCTTTGCATATTTCATTCAAGGCGGCGCTGCAGGCACTCCCAATGTGGGGCTTGCTACTGCTATGAACAAAGCAAAAATCGATGAGATTTTGGCTTCTCCTGTAGCTAAACAAGTTCTTCCCTCAAACCTCAAACTTCGTTGGGAGGTTAAGCCTCAGCCTGCTCAATTCAACGACACTATTACAAATCGTCAGAAAAATATCGACCTTTACAGCCTTGTTGCTCTCAAGTCAAACAATGGCAAACCTGCGCTTGACGGATCTTGCGTAATCGCCGCTTCTGCCGACTACGACAACATGCAAGGCAACGTTGTTTCAATGACAATGAACGGTGACGGAGCAAAACAATGGGCTCGCGTTACAGGTAACAACGTAGGCAACAGCATTGCTATCGTACTCGATGATATGGTTTACTCATATCCTCGCGTTAATGGCGCTATCGAAGGTGGTCGTTCTCAAATTACAGGTCAATTCTCTATCGAAGAAGCTCAAGACCTTGCCAACGTGCTCAAGAGCGGTAAAATGGCTGCTAAAGTTGAAATCATAAGCGACATGGTTATC
>CAZBUT010000201.1:0-3600 GCA_964495165.1 uncultured Muribaculaceae bacterium
GCTGACGAACAATCATTACATTATTTTTAAATGCCATATTTTGGTATTTTAAGTTACAAAATTAGCTCTTTTGTCTCAAAATCTAAAATATCAGCCATCATTTACCCTCAATTTGCCAATATATCAGGGGTAATAGTATTGATTAATTCAGATTTTTGTAAATTTGTCTACACAACTACAATACACAGAAAACATGTTTAAACTGCTCGCTTTAATAATATTTTTAACGGGGATAATACCTGTTTACGCTCAAGACATTTACGACAATTACGGGGCAATGGTTAGGCGCGGAAATGTCGGTAAAACTATTTATCTGATATTTTCTGCCGATTCAACATTTGAAGGCGCGCCATTTGCTCTTGACATAATGAAAAAACGCAATATTAAGGCTTCATTTTTCTTCACAGGGCGATTCTTGCGTATGGCTCAGCATCAAAAGATATTGCAACAAATCATAGCTGAGGGGCATTATATCGGCGGGCATAGTGACGGACATTTATTATATGCCGATTGGAACGAAAATCGCTCTACATTGGTGACTACCGACAGTCTTGTCGCCGATCTCAGGCTCAATTACCGTGAACTTGCAAAATATGGCATTGACCAATCATCAGCTCCATATTATTTGCCCCCTTATGAATGGTATAATACCGAAAATGTAACAGCAATAAGCAGTTTGTCACTGCAAACCATTAACTTCACCCCTGGACAATGGCTATCGGACGATTACACGACTCCCGACATGGGAAAGAAGTATCGCACTTGCGATTGGTTACAAAAGCAATTATACGAATTTGAGCGAGAGCAATCTCTTGACGGAGCATTATTGCTAATGCATCTTGGCACGCACCCTGCACGCACCGACAAACTTTATCTGCGACTTGGCGAGATTATAGATTACCTTGCTTCAATCGGTTATAAGTTTTCTCGACTCTGAAATCTTTTAAATCACAGGGATATTGTCTCTTGATGTTATTATTTTCCGTATTCTTTAAGATATGTTTCACATGCGAGACATAACTCATCATACCATTCCTGCCCAAATCGGCGTATCAAAGGTTCTTTCAAAAATTGGTAAACCCTCACTCCTTTTTTACGTCCGAGTAATTCTGCACACTTACATATTTTCCATCGGTGATAATTAACTGCCGTAAATGTCGAATATTCTTTTAATCTTAGAGGGTATAAATGACAGGATATAGGTTTATAAAAATCGGTTTTCCCTTCCCGATATGCCTTTTCTATTGCACATTGACACATTCCGCCCTCGGCATAGCATGTAAAAACGCAATTGCGACCATCTATAATTGATGTGACCAAATCGCCCTCTTCATCTATATACCCAACTCCATTGGCGTTTATTTCTTCTTGGGCACGTGGCAACAAATCGTCCCAAACAATTGGTAAAATTTCTTTCAGTTTGTTGTATTCATCTTTTGTGATTGGCGCGCCGGCATCTCCTTCAATGCAGCATTCACCAAGACATGTATCTAAATCACATAGAAAAAACTGCTCTGCCAAATCGAGCGAAACGAGTGTATCTTTTATCTGAAGCATTATTTCTTCCTCTATATTTTCCAAAATTATAATAATTAAATTATTTTCCCGAATATAGTACAGTTACACCAACAAGCCGGTCATAACGAGAGCCTGGCGGACGGTGATATACTGTAACAAGATATTCATTTACTGTTTGATAAAAATCGCCTTCAACGATTGAGGTCTTGCCTCGCATACTGCCGTAGGGAACCGCCAAATATTGATAATTGTAAGCTCCTTGCTTGAGCAGCAAAGACTTCTCATAGGCACCAGTCTCGGAGTTGTATATCATGCGTGAGTTCGGGTCATACCTATGGCAAGTAAATTCTCCGTCAAGGAAAACATCGGTATTTATAAGTTCAGGCATTTCAAGTGAAAAGTGCGTCACTATATAGTCGGCTTCAATATCACTTTGTTCTGAATTATATTCACGTATAGTAAATTGCCCGTATTGAGTGTTGTCATACACATAATTGCCGGCATATCGGGGTTTATCAGGGTATATCGACATATGGTAATATGGATTGGCATACTCAATATCGTATATATTCATTCCTGGATATGAGATCGACACGGTTTCCATGCGTCTGAATTCATTGCCTGCTGGAAAAATCAAAGATTGTTGATGTTCAAAATATATAACACGTCCTGAGACTCTCATAGGACGACTCAGGCATACAGAATTGTCGGTACGGCCATTTTGAGAAATGCACACACTAATATCGCTATACATATCGTGAACATTCACATTTTCTGTATCCACTCTGACCGATAGCTGCTGATGACGCGCATTGTAGTCGATGTCGGTACGTGAAGTAACATCGCCCGATATTTTCATCGTATTTTCTGTCACCATAAACCGCGCCTGTAACAACAATTCATCGGGATCATCTTCCGAGAACACTTTCAAGAGATAATTCCCTGATACAGTAAAGCGCACTTGATCATTTGGTAATGTTATTTCATAATGGACATAGTGGGTTGCTGTCATTCGGGAATAATCATATAATTCAACATCGCCAAGATTGAAACCCTCCAGATATTCAGGTTCAACCAAATCCGATGGTCGCCAATCTTTGTCACAATGGACAAGAGAATATCTCATATACCGACGGTCGTCCGAAATTTCGTCAAAACTGATTTTTATGCAATCGTCACTATTCAATGTAATTACAGGTGGCGCGTAATCATTCCCGTAAACTCCCACTTGCAACGTATGGAATGACGGATGAAAAATACCACTCATAGTGTCATCATCGGCAAGACCTGCCGCTGTACAAAATATTATAAGCAAAAACACATATTTGAGTCGCATTATTTCCATTAAATCATTCAGTTATTTAGGATTTCCCTTATATTTCAACGCAGTTTTTTGTCTATAATTGCGATAGCGTCCTCAATAAGACTCATACACGGTTTACGTCCGGGTTTGAGTAGCTCACCACATATAATCGAACCGTTTATTTTCTTGAAATCGTCGCTATAATCCTGCACTTCATGATAAACGAGAGCTTTATCAACAGGCGCCATGTATCGCGTCATACCGATAACCATTGCCATTCCGGAGACCGCACCGCACACTTGCCGCTGTCCACCGACACCACCGCCAAATCCCGACGAGATTTTAGCGGCTGTTTGCTGATCCAAGCCATGAATATCGTCAAATACCATAAATACCGACTGCGAACAATTATAACCGCTCTTATGTAATTGACGGGCTCTCTCGATGCGCTCTTCTAATGTATATTTTACCATATAATCGGACTTTTTCCTTGTTGTTGCAGATATTGATTTGCTTTAGAAAAATGTTTGTTACCAAAAAATCCACGATAAGCACTAAGAGGCGAAGGGTGCGGAGAAGTAAGCACCAAATGTCGTGTGCGGTCAATAAACGCTCCCTTCTTTATTGCATATGCCCCCCACAACATAAAAACTATGCCTGAGCAGTCTTGGGCAATGCGCATAATCACTTCATCGGTAAACTCCTCCCAGCCACGACCTTGATGAGAAGCTGCACGGTGAGCCTCTACGGTGAGTGTTGCATTGAGCAACAATACCCCC
>CAZBUT010000202.1:0-3577 GCA_964495165.1 uncultured Muribaculaceae bacterium
TCCGATAAAATAAAAAGTAGAATAGTGCTTGAAAGTTTTATCGGACACCAATAAAATAAAATCAAGGTACTTCTCTCCTAAGATATTGTTACTAATCTCGCCTAAAATCCCCGTTTTGACTTTGTAGTATTTATCAAATTACTTTGCTATCTGTCAAAATCCATTACCCCCGCCCGAAACCCCTTCGGGTCTTCGACCCAGTATGTTGCAGTGGGTCTCGCCACCGTGCACCGGCAAGCCGACTTGCACTGCTCGCCCACCTGCGAGGCCTGCGGCGTTCCCCTATCCACTCGCAAAAGCTCGTGGCAGGGGCAGAGTTTAACCTATTTTTCTGCGAAAAACATGGGGACAGTTGCCCCTCAGCGCCAATATCTTCCGCTCAAAACTCCAAGAGCAGCAACTGCTCCCCTGCTTTGATAGGGGAGCTGTCGCGGAGCGACTGAGGGGTTTGTCCCAAGAGCAGCAACTCCGCCTCTGTTTTGTTGTTTTGGGTAGTGGTGTTTATGGGGAAAGGGTCGTTTTCTATTAATTAATGTGTAAATGTATAGGCAAAATGCAGTTTTTTGCAGAAAGAGTCATGTTGTTAGATTTCTTTTTTCTAATTTTGTCGGTCGAAATTTTTATTGTGGGAACTTTTATAGATTGCAGTGCTGTGTTTTTTTATGAAAAAACATAAAATCGGCAAGATGACGGTTCCCATAAAACAACAGTAAATTAATCTGTGGAATATATAGAAATTCCCTTAAACCGGTAAGCTATGCTTAAAAATCTCGTAATAGTAGAGTCCCCCGCCAAAGCCAAAACAATAGAAAAGTTTCTTGGCAAGGATTATAAAGTCATGTCGAGCTATGGTCATATACGCGATTTGAAAAAGAAAAGTTTCAGTATCGATGTTGAAAAAGATTTCGCTCCGATATATGAAATACCCGATGACAAGAAAACGCTTGTCGATCAGTTGCGCAAGGCGGCCAAAGAGGCTGAGACGGTGTGGCTTGCGTCCGATGAGGACCGCGAGGGGGAGGCTATTGCGTGGCATCTCTATGAGGTGTTGAAATTGAAGCCTGAGAACACCCGCCGCATAGTTTTCCATGAGATTACCAAAACTGCGATACTCAATGCGATAGAAAATCCACGTGCGATAGATTTAAATCGTGTAGATGCACAACAGGCGCGACGAGTGCTTGACCGCATTGTGGGTTTTGAACTGTCGCCGGTGTTGTGGAAAAAAATCAAACCGGCATTGTCGGCCGGACGTGTGCAGTCGGTAGCCGTGCGCCTTATTGTGGAGCGAGAAAACGAGATAAAAAATTTTGTTCCTGAAGAATATTTCCGTGTCACTGCATCATTTGCCGATAATCAAGGCAACGGCGTGAAGACTGAATTGTCGCGCCGTCTGCCCGATGAGGAATCGGCTCGCCAATTGCTGACCGATTGTGTAGGCGCAACCTACAAGGTTGACGATATTACTGTTAAGCCGCTGAAAAAGTCGCCTGCGCCTCCATTCACCACGTCGACATTGCAACAGGAGGCTTCGCGCAAACTCGGATTTACGGTGTCGCAGACGATGATGGTGGCTCAGAAATTGTATGAGGCAGGACATATTACTTATATGCGTACCGACTCGGTAAATCTCTCGTCGCTTGCTATTGCTACTATTTCCAATGAGATAAAGGAAAACATCGGAGACGAATATTTGAAGGTGAGACATTACCACACAAGCTCCAAAGGCGCGCAAGAGGCTCATGAGGCCATACGCCCTACATATATCAACAAGCACTCCATAGAGGGCACGGCTCAAGAGAAGAAACTATATGCCCTCATTTGGAAACGCACTATCGCTTCGCAAATGAGTGATGCCGTGATCGAGAAAACAACGATAGATATTGTGCCGTCGACACGCTCCGAGCGCTTTGTTGCAACCGGAGAGGTGATAAAGTTTGATGGATTCCTGAAAGTGTATATTGAAAGCCACGATGATGAGAATGCCGATGACAGCGATGTGGCTACATTGCCGGCGTTGAATGCGGGCGATGTTTTGACACCGCAGGATATTGTGGCGACTCAGCGTTACACTCAGCAGCCGGCTCGTTACACCGAGGCTTCTTTAGTGAAGAAAATGGAGGAGCTGGGTATCGGTCGCCCTTCGACCTATGCTCCCACAATTTCAACGATACAGCAACGTGAATATGTCGAAAAAGGTGAAAAAACAGGCACAAAACGTGATTATATAACATTGACTCTCAAAGGTTCTAAAATTTCGTCTCGAACCAAAACCGAGACCGTAGGGGCTGAAAAAGGGAAGTTGATACCAACCGATATAGGTGTGGTGGTAAATGATTTCCTCACCTGCTATTTCCCTAATATCCTCGATTATAATTTCACTGCCAATGTCGAAGAGAAATTTGATGATATTGCCGAGGGAAAAATAGAGTGGAGCGATGAGATACGCTCGTTTTATGAAACGTTCCACCCCGAAATCGACAAGGCAATGAACATGCGCCTTGAACATAAAGTGGGCGAACGGGTGTTGGGCAATGACCCGGCAACAGGCAAACCTGTGTCGGTGAAGATAGGCCGTTTCGGTCCGTTGGTGCAGATCGGCGGCAGCGACAATGATGAGAAACCGCAATTTGCGTCATTGCTCAAAGGTCAATCGGTAGGGACAATCACGCTTGAAGAGGCGTTGAAGTTGTTTGAGTTCCCACGCCTCATAGGCGAGTTTGAAGGCAAGGAAGTGTCGGTTGCAATCGGTCGTTTTGGTCCGTATATTAAACATGACGGCAAATTTGTGTCTATACCCAAGGATATTGCGCCTGCGGCAATCACATTGCCCGAGGCTGAGGCTCTTATTGTGGCAAAACGCGAGTCGGAAAGCAAAAAAGTGGTTAAAATATTTGATAACGACCCTGAAATGCAGATACTTAACGGGCGTTACGGTGTTTATATAGCATATTGCAAAAATAATTACAAGATTCCGCGCACGGTGAAAGATCCTGCCGCTCTGACTTATGAAGAGTGTAAAGAGATCGTGTCGTCGCAAGATGAAAAACCAAAGAAGACCGCCCGCCGGGCAGTTAAAACCACACGTAGGAAGTAAAAAAGACAATGGCAAAAAAACTACCGCATAAACCGGGTGCCGATCCTCGCCGATTCCACCCCGATGTCATAGAGACTTATATCCCGCAAGCCGAAACGACTCTGTTGCAATTTCTTTTTGAGGCGATGCCACACCGCAAGCGCACGACTGTGAAAGAGTTGTTGAAGCACAACCAGATAGCGGTGAATGGTGTGCCTGTCACTCAGTTTGACGCTCCGTTGCGTGGCGGCGATACAGTGCAGGTCAACCTCACCCGTGAATTCAGGGTGTTTTATCACCGTCGTATGCAATTGGTCTATGAAGATGACGATATAATTGTTGTCAATAAGGGCTACGGGTTGTTGTCGATGGGTACCGACAAGATAAAAGACGGCACTGCCTATTCAATTGTGCGTGACTATGTGAAATGGCAAGATCCGCGCAATAAAGTGTTTATAGTGCATCGTCTCGACCGCGACACCTCGGGGCTTATGATGTTTG
>CAZBUT010000203.1:0-3548 GCA_964495165.1 uncultured Muribaculaceae bacterium
ATAAACGCGGCTCGAGCCATATATCCCGAATCTTCCATCAAGGATATAAAGAAATAAAGTATCAAAATATTGGGGAGAAATACGATTACCCCTCCTACGCCTCCTAATATGCCATCAGAAATAAGAGACTTCAATGGTCCGTCGGGCATTACTGCCCCTACCCATTTATCCAATAATTTCACCCCTGAGTCAATCCATTCCATGGGATAGGCTCCTACTTGGAATGTAGTCCAAAAGATAAAAAACATTATCAACAGGAATATGGGGAAACCAAACAGTTTGTTGGTGACCAATGCATCGATCATTCGGGTTGAATGGGTCGTGTCTTTTTCGCTATCAGTTAGCGTTTCGGCAAGTGCTCCGGCAATGAAGCCGTATTTTTCATTGGCAATGGACGAAGTTATATCCTCATCACGCAACCGCTCTATACGCTTCACCTCGCGGTCACGCAAACCTATTATTTTTTCATAATCGGGAGAATCTTGCAACAATCGCTCTACCTCATTATCTCTTTCTAATAATTTTATAGCCAAATACCTCGGAGAGAAATGCAAATCGACAGAATTGGACTGTTTTAATTCGTCTTTTATCACACGCACCCCCGATTCAATGTCATTTCCAAGATTCACGTGCACATGCCTCACCGTCTTGTCACGTCCCTCATAAACTTCAATTATACGGTCAAATAAATCTTCGATTCCTTTTCCTGTACGTGAAACAGTAGGGACAATCGGAACACCTATCATATTTCCCAATGTCTCATAATCAAGCGTTGCCCCTGCATTTTGCAGTTCATCATACATATTTAGAGCAATGACCATGCTACGATCCATATCTATCAACTCAGTGCTTAGATACAGATTGCGTTCAAGATTTGATGCAACAACAACATTTACAATCACGTCGGGAGTTTCCTCTTTAAGATAACGGCGCACATATAATTCTTCAGGAGAATAAACCGACAATGAATAAGTTCCCGGCAAATCAACAATATTAAACTGATACCCTCCATGACTGAAATGACCTTGTTTGGCATCTACTGTAACACCGCTATAGTTACCGACATGTTCATGAGAACCCGACGCGATATTAAACATTGAAGTTTTTCCGCAATTGGGGTTACCGATAAGCGCAACATTTATCGTGTGGCTTTGACCTTTAAACTCGACCGATTCGGCATCACTATCGTTAACGACATTCAAATGCGTGAAATCGGGCAACTTATCAGCATCTTTCACAGGTATAATCTCCACAAGAGCCGCCTCACTTCTACGCAACGAGACTTCATATCCCATAAGGCTATATTTTATCGGATCTTTTAAAGGCGCACTCATACTCGCAGTGATATAACGACCTTTAACAAAGCCCATTTCTATCACACGTTTGCGAAATGCACCATGTCCTTGTATCTTGACAATTATGCCTGTTTCTCCCGTTTTAAGGTCCGATAATCTCATCAAATACACATTTTGGGAGTGCAAATATCAGAATTTCCCCGCTAATAGGGAAATATCAACGCATAATTATTTATAATGATTTTAAATAATAACATCTATTAACACCCAAAATATCATTCACTTTCAGAGTCATCATTAAATTACCCTAAGGTTATGGATAATGCGTTAAAATTTCGTACCTTTGCATCTTGATTTTGAAGATAAATAAAGAAGCTGCTTGAATTATTTAAAACAGGAATCTTAACCGTTCAATAGCTTCTATATTAATTATGATTGAAATATAAAACAGCTTCTTATGATAGCGGTAAACAATTTAGGTATTCAATTTGGTAAAAGAGTTCTTTTTCAAGACGTCAATTTAAAGTTCACACCGGGAAACTGTTATGGTATCATCGGAGCCAACGGTGCCGGAAAATCAACACTCATGCGCATTCTCAGTGATCAGCTATCGCCGACACAAGGGACTGTCACACAAGGACCGGGCGAAAGAATGAGTGTTCTAAGCCAAGACCACTTTGAATTTGACGAATGCACTGTCATGCAAACAGTATTGCGTGGTCACACCGTACTGTGGGATATAATGGAAGAAAAAGACGCACTATACGCAAAAGAAGATTTTTCTGATGCAGATGGTATTCGCGCTTCCGAACTTGAAGAAAAATTTGCCGAACTCGAAGGGTGGAATGCCGAAAGCGATGCGGCCGCATTGTTAAGCGGTCTCGGCATAAAAGAGTCCAAACATTATATGCTCATGAAAGACATGAGCGCCAACGAAAAAGTAAGAGTTTTGCTGGCCAAGGCATTGTTTGGAAACCCCGACAATCTACTGCTCGACGAACCTACCAACGACCTTGATTTGGAAACAGTGGCATGGTTGGAAGATTACTTGTCAAAGTTTGAAAACACCGTGCTTGTCGTATCCCACGACCGACACTTCCTCGACTCGGTATGTACCCACACCCTCGACATCGACTACAATAAAGTTCAATTATTTGCAGGCAACTATAGTTTCTGGTACGAATCAAGCCAACTTGCATTGCGCCAACAGCAACAACAGAATAAAAAAGCTGAAGAAAAACGCAAAGAATTGCTCGAATTTATCCAACGTTTCAGTGCAAACGTGGCAAAATCCAAGCAGACTACAAGCCGCAAAAAGATGCTTGAAAAACTTAATATCGAAGAAATTCAGCCCTCTTCTCGCCGATACCCGGGTATTATTTTCTCTCCTGCACGCGAACCGGGCAACAAAATACTCGAGGTAAAAGGTCTCTCGGCAAGTACCGAAGGGACTCTCCTATTCAAAGATGTCAACTTCCAAATTGAGAAAGGAGATAAAGTCGCATTCCTCAGTCACGATCCAAGAGCAATGACTGCATTGTTTGAAATCATAAACGGCAACCGTAAAGCCGATGAGGGAACATATGAATGGGGGCAAACAATAACCGAAGCATACCTGCCCCTTGACAATTCAGCGTTTTTCAACACCGACTTAAATCTCGTTGACTGGCTATGTCAATATAGCGAAGATTCAAGCGAAATTTATCTGAAAGGCTTTCTCGGAAAAATGCTTTTCTCGGGAGAAGAAGTTCTCAAAAAAGCATCAGTGCTGTCTGGAGGTGAAAAAATGCGATGCATGATTGCCCGCATGATGATGAAAGATGCAAACACCCTTGTACTCGACTCACCCACCAACCATTTGGATCTGGAATCGATACAAGCGTTCAACAATACATTACAAAGTTTCAAAGGAAACATTTTATTGGCATCGCACGACCATGAATTTATTCAAACGGTGTGCAACCGCATCATTGAACTTACACCCAACGGCATCATTGATAAAATGATGGACTACGATGATTATATCACTGACGAGCGTGTACTTGCCGCACGTCAACGCTTGTATAACGCATAATTAAATAAGAAAATGGTAAAACATATCGTATCATTCAAATTGAGCGGCACAGAAGCAGAACGTCGCCACGTAGCAGAACAGTTTAAAGCCGCACTATTGGCTCTGCCCGAACAGATAGAAGTACTCCATTCAATGGAAGTCGGTATCAACGAGAACCCTGCAGAGCAATGGGATGTAGT
>CAZBUT010000204.1:0-3519 GCA_964495165.1 uncultured Muribaculaceae bacterium
AAAGAATCAAATGGTAAGGCACGCTTTCGTGCTTTTGCATTGGTGCCTGCAGCGGCACTTGCAATGGTCTTTGTCAACAATCAAGTAGTAGCATCAACCCTGTCAAGCGTTGCGGTTACAAGTGTGATTGCGGTTTCACCCGACAAAGATAGTGAAAAATCTCCATTAAATGCGGCTGAAAAGATGCCGCAATTTCCAGGAGGTGAAACAGCGTTAATGAAGTTTATCGCTGAGAATGTAGTTTATCCTGAAGATGCCCGCAAAGAGGGTGTCAGTGGCGTGGTTGTTGTGCAATTTGTTGTATCTGAGACAGGAAAAGTCACCAATCCCCAAATAATGAAAGGGATTAGCGAGTCTCTCAATGCTGAAGCACTGCGTGTAATCGGGATTTTGCCTGATTTTATCCCCGGTGAGGTTAGTGGCAAAAAGGTTGCAGTTAAATATACGCTTCCTATTGCCTTTCAAAAAGAGAGTACAGGTGAAATGAAGCAATCTGCTACAACGCTACAATCAACCGGTAAATCGGCTTTGAATGAAGCTGAAAAGATGCCGCAATTCCCCGGTGGACAAGGTGCATTGATGAATTATATCGCAAAAAATATCAATTATCCCCAAAGTTCAAAAGATAAAAACGAACAAGGTATAGTTGTGGTGCGGTTTATTGTGACTGAAACAGGAAAGGTTTCAGAACCGGAGGTCGTAAAAAGCGTGAGTCCGGCTCTTGATGCAGAAGCAGTACGTGTTATTTCTTCTCTGCCTGATTTTATTCCGGGACGTGTAGGAGACAAAGCGGTCGCAGTAAAATATACACTTCCTATTACATTTAATTTATAATCTCGACTCTATTTGAAACAGCGGCTGCCGTTGGCATTGTGATAATGCCACGGCAGTTTTTTATAACTGCCATAGTACATAATAAGTTACATACACTTTGTGCATTATTTATTAAAGTGGTAACTTTGCAATATGATTTATCCAGAAAGTTTTGAACAGAAAATTGGTTTTACGGTAGTAAGAGAAATGGTGAAAAACCATTGTGTTTCAAGCCTTGGTGTTGAATATTGCAAAGAGATGACATTTTCTTCAAATTTTGAAAATGTCAACAGATTGTTGCGGTCAACAGCCGAAATGCTTGTTATAATTACCGGTGACGAGGATTTGCCACTCGGCAATATATATGATGTCACACACTCTCTTAAAGCAATCAGAGTGCCGGGTACATTTATCCCTGCTACAGAATTGTTGCGTGTAAGGCAGTCATTAGGAGCTATAATTGAAATCTCATCTTTTTTTGCCCGTTGTCGCCAAGATGATTCTACACCCTACCCTATTCTTGATAGTATCGCGCAAAAACTTTCTCCATTCCCATTGATAACATCGGCTATAGACCGTGTAATTGATAGATTTGGAAATGTAAAAGATAATGCTTCTCCCGAATTGGCATCTATACGTCAATCTCTTGCATCAACATCGGGTACAATCAACTCGATTATGCGTCGCGTTATGGCGCGTGCTCAACAGTCGGGATTTATCGAAGCCGATACAGCTCCATCGATGAGAGACGGGCGATTGGTTATTCCTGTTGCGCCTATGTATAAACGCAAAATTAATGGTATTGTACATGATGAGTCGGCATCGGGAAAAACAATTTTCATTGAACCTGCCGAAATTGTAGAAGCCAATAATCGCGTTAGAGAACTGCAATTGGAGGAGAAACGTGAAATAACACGTATCCTATCGGTAATAGCCGATGAGATGAGGCCACATATTGATGACATGCTGTGCAGTTATTCAATTTTAGGCGAATTTGATTTTATACATGCCAAAGCCCTGTTTGCACAATCTATTGGTGCGACTTTACCGGCATTAAATTCAATACCTGAGTTGGAATGGTATCATGCTTGCCACCCGGTGTTGTTACATTCATTAAAGCGGCAGGGAAAAGAAATTGTACCGCTTGATATAACACTTTCTGTCGAAAATCGCATATTGGTCATTTCCGGTCCAAATGCCGGTGGTAAGTCGGTTTGTCTGAAAACAGTGGGCATTGTGCAATATATGGCTCAATGTGGATTATTGCCTCCTCTATATGAAAACTCTCATATAGGCATATTTGATGATATATTTATTGATATAGGCGATGACCAATCTATCGAGGACGATTTGAGTACCTACAGTTCGCATTTGCGCAATATGAAATATTGTGTCACACGCGGTCGGGAAAAGACGTTGGTGTTAATAGATGAATTTGGTGGTGGTACCGAACCCCAAATAGGTGGTGCTATCGCTCAAGCTATTTTGCGGAAGTTTAATGATAGCAAAATGTGGGGAGTGATTACCACTCACTATCAAAACCTAAAACATTTTGCTGAAGATACACCGGGGCTTATCAATGGCTCGATGCTTTATGACCGGCATTTGATGCAGCCTCTTTTCAAGTTGTCAATAGGAAATCCGGGTAGCTCGTTTGCCATTGAAATAGCCCGTAAGACCGGATTGCCGTCAGAAATTATAGCTGATGCCGAGTCTATTGTCGGTGGCGATTATATCAATATGGATAAGTATCTGCTTGATATTACGCGTGATAAACGATATTGGGAGAATAAACGAACTGCAATTCGCCAAAAAGAAAAGAAACTTGAGCAAATACTTGCCCAATATGAACAAGATGCCGAGACTCTACGTGAAAAACGCCGAGAGATTATAAGTGAGGCAAAAGACGAAGCTAAACGCATTTTGGAGGGCAGTAACGCGACAATAGAACGTACGATTCATGATATACGTCGTGCACAAGCCGATAAGGAGAAGACAATTGAGGCTCGTCGCAGATTGCAACAAGAAAAAGAGTCACTGTTGACCGAAGCTGAAAAGCGAGAACACCCATTGCTTCATAAAGCTCCCAAACAGAAGAAAAACAAAAATGTTGTCACACAAAAAGAAGATCAAACAATAAATATTGGTGACAATGTGAAGTTAGACGGACAAGGGGGTGCCGGTAAAGTAATAGCTGTACAAGGTAAAAATGCCGTAGTGCTTTTTGGTATGCTCAAAACAACCGTAAAGGTCGATCGTTTAAAACACACAATGTCCCAGCCCAAGTCTTCTCAGAAACAAGCATCGTTTGTGTCGGCAACAACAGCCGATAATATGCGGGATCGTCAATTGAATTTTAAACAGGAAATAGATGTGCGTGGAATGCGAGTCGATGAAGCTGTACAGACTATTACATATTTTATTGACGATGCAATTCAGTTTAATGCCAAACAGGTGCGCATTTTGCACGGAACAGGTACAGGAGCTTTAAGGCAATATCTTCGCCAGTATTTAGATACAGTTACAGGGGTTAAGAGTTATAGAGATGAGCATGTGCAATTTGGCGGAGCCGGCATAACCATTGTTGAACTCGATTGATCATCATCATATCTGAAAATAGGAAAGCGGCAGTCCATTTCGATTGCCGCTTCTTATAATGGCCACACCAAAGGATGCGATGAAACTCCGAATGACAGGATTTGAGTG
>CAZBUT010000205.1:0-3507 GCA_964495165.1 uncultured Muribaculaceae bacterium
AAATCATTTGGAATGCGTTCAAACTCGGCTCCGTTGATCTCAAATCCGTTTTCTTCGAGGTATTTTTGAATGTTGGCAAATTCCTCAAAAGCGCCGTAGAGCACGATTTCTTCTTCATCGGCAACTACTTCGTCTACGCCGTAGTCGATCAATTCAAGTTCAAGGTCTTCTACCGATACGTCCTCTTTGGGTTTGATTTTAAATACGCTTTTATGTTCAAACATGAAAGTCAATGAGCCTGATGTTCCAAGCGAACCTCCATGTTTGTTGAAGTATGAGCGCACGTTGGCGACAGTGCGGGTATTGTTGTCGGTTGCGGTTTCAACCACGATAGCGATACCGTAGGGCCCGTATCCTTCATAAACGATTTCTTTGTAGTCGCCGGCGTCTTTGTCGGTGGCTTTTTTGATAGCGCGCTCAACTGTGTCTTTGGGCATGTTGGCTGCTTTGGCGTTTTGCATAAGCACGCGCAGGCGAGGGTTCATCACGGGATCGGCACCGCCGGCTTTAACGGCGATAGTGATTTCTTTTCCGATTTTGGTAAACGTACGTGACATGTTACCCCAGCGTTTGAGTTTTCTTGCTTTGCGATATTCAAAAGCTCTTCCCATTTTGTGGATTATTTATTGTGATTATTAATGTTTTATCTCAGAGTTGCGCCAAGACGTTTCTCAAGGTTTGTGATGATTTTGTTCATCACAGCTTCGATCTGCTTGTCTTGAAGAGTCTTCTCGTCGTCTTGGATGGTGATTGCTATTGCGTATGATTTTTTGCCTTCGGGCAGGTTTTTGCCTTCATACACGTCAAAGAGCGAGATTTCTTTGAGCAAACGGCGTTCGCTTTCACGCACCACCGCTTCAATTTGCTCCATAGTCACAGCCTTGTCTATGAGCAACGCAAGGTCGCGCTTCACGGGCAGTGTCTTTGGAAGCGGAGTGTAGGTGACTTTCTTCTTCAAGGCAAGTTTGACGAGAGCATTCCAATCGAGTTCGGCAAAGAACAGATCTTGGCGTATGTCAAATTTCTTCAGCAACGGTTTGGCTACAATACCCATTTCGCCCAATTCCTTGCCCGCGCGTGTTGAGATTTTAAGCGAAGCGGCAAACACTGCATTATTGCCTGCCGCGAGTTGCAACTCGCGTTCAGAAATGCCGAGACGGGCAATCACGTTAGCCACAATGGCTTTGAGATCGTAGAATGTTGCTGCTTCTTCGGCACGACCCCAATTGCCGGTGCGAATAGCTCCGGTGAGCCATAATGCCAAGCGACTGGACTCGCTATACGGCGCAAGAGGTGATTCTTTAGTCGATTCGACCGCCGGATTGAAGAAATATACGTTGCCAAATTCATACATTGACAAGTCGCCCGATTTGCGGTTGATGTTGTGAGCCGCCGACTCAAGCCCGCCAAAGAGCAACGTTTGACGCATCACGTTCAAATCGTTGCTTAACGGATTAAGTAATTTTACGCAGTTTTCAGCCGGATACGATGCCAAACCTTCATAATAGGCTTCGGCGGTCAATGAATTATTCATTATTTCGTTAAATCCGGTTGCAGTCAACTGCTGGCTTATGAGTTCGCGCAAGTCATTGGCTTGATCGGCAAAGCCTTTGAACGAAAGGCTTGATTGCAATGTTTTTGATATTTCGATGTTGTTGTATCCGTAGATGCGCAGTACATCTTCTATTACGTCACACGGACGTTGAACGTCTACTCGGTAGGTGGGAACAAGAAGGTCGACCTCTCCGTCGCGACGCGCTTTTATCTCGATTTCGAGAGAGCGCAATATAGAGTCGACGGCATCGGGGGCTATCTCTTTTCCAACAAGAGCGTTGAGTTTTTCGTAGGACAATGTCACGGGGAATGGTTTGATTTCCTCGGGATAAATATCTATAACATTGCCGCATATCTCACCTCCGGCCAATTCCTTAACCATGAGAGCCGCCAACTTCAATACATATAATGTGCCGTTGGGATCGACACCACGTTCAAAACGGAAAGAAGAGTCGGTGCTCAGCGTGTGACGACGCGCTGTTTTGCGTACTGAAGTCGGGTTGAAGTAGGCACTTTCAAGGAAAATCGACGTTGTGGTTTCGGTTACCCCTGAATCGAGTCCGCCAAACACACCGGCAATACACATCGGCTCATTGCTGTTGCATATCATGAGGTCGGCGACATCGAGCTTGTGTTCAACGCCATCGAGAGTTGTGAATGGTGTGCCTTGCGGGCAATTGCGCACAACGACTTTGCCACCCGCTATTTTGTCGGCATCGAAACAATGCAACGGCTGTCCCATCGCGTGAAGCAGATAGTTGGTTATATCTACTATATTGTTGATGGGGCGTTGTCCTATTGCGGTCAAGCGGTCTTTGAGCCATTGCGGACTCTCTGCCACTTTAATGTTGCGTATAGTGACACCGGTATAACGAGGACAGGCATCTTGGTTTTGTACTTCAACCGAGATTGCGCCGTCGGTTTTATCTATCTTGAATGCATCGATACAGGGGCGGTGCAACTCTGCCACTTCGGCGTTTTGGGCAAGCCATGCGCTTAAATCGCGTGCCACTCCGTAGTGCGAGGCCGCATCAATGCGGTTGGGCGTGAGATCTACCTCAAGCACATAATCGCTTGTGAGGTTATAGTATTCGGCGGCGGGAGTTCCCGGTTTCACCTCCTCGTTAAGAACAATGATTCCGTCATGGGAGTTGCCTATTCCTATTTCGTCCTCGGCGCAAATCATGCCTAACGACTCTATTCCGCGTATTTTTGAGCGTTTTATCTGGAACTCGTTGTCTCCGTCATATAGTGTAGTTCCGACGGTTGCCACGACAACGGTTTGACCGGCGGCAACGTTGGGTGCGCCACACACGATTTGGGTCGGTACTCCTGTGCCAAGGTCGACTGTCGTGATGTGCAGGTGGTCGCTGTTGGGGTGTTCTTCACATGTGAGCACCTTTCCGATGACAATGCCACGCAAACCGCCACGAATAGATTCTACTTCCTCTACACCTCCGGTCTCTAAACCGATAGAAGTGAGAGCGGCCGCAAGTTCCTCGGGGGTCAACTTGAAGTCGATGTACTGTTTAAGCCAATTATATGATATATTCATAAAATGAAACGATTTTCTCAGAGCAAAATGCAATTGTGCAGTCCACTCCATAATAATTCCGCAAATTTACAAAGAAATTTTTATTCTCTCAATTCTAAAGAGATATTATTTAGTAAATCAAAAAAAAACTCGCAACAGCTATTGCCTAATAGGTCTAATTAGTCTTATTGGGGTCATGCATTCCGGCTAAGCCGGGAAGGGATTGAGTGTGTTAAGGTTGGTGAAAATTAGTGTTTTTTTTTAATTTTTAGGTTTTAACCTCGGCTTTTAATAAGTACTTTTACATGTTTTATTGGTCATAAGAATCGTAGAACGTAAATAACCTAATATTAACCATTTAATAAACCCTTTACAACATGAAAAAGACTTTTATTTCGGCAATGATGTTGTGTGCAACC
>CAZBUT010000206.1:0-1354 GCA_964495165.1 uncultured Muribaculaceae bacterium
TTCGATCAAGACCTGGCGGAGTTCTCGGGGAGCTGGTCGTGTAGGACTTACCCGATGCAAAGGTACGCATTTTTTTTGATACCGCAACCCTATTTCCGCAGATTTTTCACCAAACCTCTCCTTTTGTGTTTTCTACCGGTGAATCTACCCCGCCCGAAACCCCTTCGGGTCTTCGACCCAGTATGTTGCAGTGGGTCTCGCCACCGTGCACCGGCAAGCCGACTTGCACTGCTCGCCCACATGCGAGGCCAGTGGCGTTCCCCTATCCACTCGCAAAAGCTCATGGCAGGGGCAGAGTTTTCCCTATTTTTGTTCTTAGGTCACTGCCCGCGAATGCGACAAATTGATGTTTTTGGCAATAGAAAAACTGCTTTTTGCAAAAAAAAAAGTTGCATATAAAGATTTTTTTTCGCAATTTTGCGACCTAATTAGCAATTTTAAGAGATTATTGCCGATTCACAAAAAGAATCCAAAAAGATAAATTCAAAAAACAGTTGTGTACGCAACCCACATTTAAAAAATATGTTTAGACGTTTTTACGCATTTATGTTATTTGCCATTGCCATGCTCACCGGCTTGTCGGCATCGGCGACAACCCCTGTTCCCTATTCAATCGACTTCACCAAAGGCAACGACGGCTGGACAGCCATCGACCTGAGCGACACCCCGGGCGTGACATGGAAATATGACCCATCGGGATATTTCTTTTGGGAATATAAGCCCGCCGTGGTGAGCGGCGACGACTGGGAAAGCAATGCCAACGACTATTGGATCTCTCCCGCCTTTGAACTCGAAGCCGGCAAAAGCTACAAAATAGCGACACGCACAAGCAATTTCGATAAAGGTACAGCAACGCTCACCCTTGAGCTTGGCACTTCGGCTGCCGACGCGGCAACATTTGCCACCGTCATCGCCACGCTCAACCCAAGCACCGCCTACCTCGACTACACCGAACTGCCTGTCGAGCAATGCCGCTTCACTGTCGCTGCATCGGGTGTCTACCACATAGCCTATCACATCGTAGATGTGGCAAACAACGAGGGACTTGCCCTCTTTGACTTCTCCCTTGAAGAATGTGCCGTGGGCGGCATCGACAACATCGAGACCGACGACACCCCCGCCGTTTACTACAACCTGCAAGGCATCAAGGTCGACCGCCCCTCGTCGGGTATCTGCCTCATGCGCCAAGGCAGTCGCGTAACAAAAGTATATCTGAACAATTAACCTAATCATTAATTAATATTTTATCTTATGTTTAAAAAATTTACTTTAACATTGGCGCTTGTCATGGCATTCTGCCTCAACGCAAGCGCAGCTAAAGTATCCTACTCAGTGGACTTCACCACAGGTGCGC
>CAZBUT010000206.1:1364-3487 GCA_964495165.1 uncultured Muribaculaceae bacterium
TGGACTACTTTAGATAATAGTACCAAAACCGGTGCTACTTGGGCGCCTGGTACATACTATACGGCATCAATGTATTATGCTGGTGACAATTATGTTGCCGCTGATGATTATTTGATCTCTCCGGTATTTTCTTTAGAAGCAGGTGTTACCTACACAATAAAAACGCGTGCATTTGACTATTATGGTATGGCAACTACAAGTAGTGGTATATTAACACTTGAATTAGGCACCTCAGCAACAGATGCGTCTTCATTTTCTGAGACTATAGGGACATTAACTCCGACTTACGCTCAAGATTACGATCCTGTTACAGACATTGCATCAATCGCTACACAAGAATTGACATTTACCCCCGCAACATCAGGTAATTATTATATTGCATATCACGTTGTTATTGATGCATATTGTAGCGGATATGGCTTGCTTGATTTCTCTATCGAAGGCGGTGAAGACAGTGGCGTAACTGTTAAACCCGGCGAAGGTGAAGAAGGTGGCGAAACCGAAACTCCTGAATTGGCTGAAGGTCAATTTGTCGTAACTGAAAACTTTGACGACGACACCCATTTCACAGCAAGCGCTACAGTCCCCGACGGCTGGGCATCAGCAGGTTCATTCCCATTTGGTCGCGCTATAGCTATGGATTATGGAATGTTGGCAAACAGCGGTTCATACGTTATTGCATCAGCTCGCCAACAATACGACACTTCGGTTGACGAAGTGATTTATACTCCATTGAAGAAACTCGTTGCAGGCAAAGAATGTACTTTGTCTTTCTATATCTATGCTCCCGGCGGTTCACCGGTTGCAACGTTCTATCACACAGTGACAGTCAAAGCAGGTACAGCACAAACTGCCGATGCACAAACAATTGAAGTTGGTGCTATTACAGTCGCTGTTTCGGCTTGGACTAAATATGAATACACATTTACTCCTGAAGAAGATGGCGAATATTGCTTCTCTCTTGCAATTACACGCTCGACAGCACTCAACCGCGATCATGGCTTGTTGCTATTTGATGACTTTACTATCACAGGTTATTCACCGGCTGAAGAGGAAACTCCCGCCGTTGAAACAGTAGCTCTCCCTTACTCAATCGACTTCTCTGCAAAGACCGACGGAGTTGCAGCATGGACTGCTATCGACCTTTCGGAAGAGCCCTACTATACCTGGGGTTATGACCAATATGGATACTATCATAGCAGCAACCCGTCACCCGGATATTTGGGGGTAATGGGATTGAGCGTTCGCAGTGAAGTGCAAAACGACTACTGCGTATCTCCTGCATTTGCTCTTGAAGTAGGCAAGAAATACAAAGTGACAACAAAGACTTCAAACTTCAATACCGACTTTGCATCTACTTGGACTCTTGAACTTGGTACAGACCCCGCCGATGCAGCTACATTTACATCAGTAGGCTCGCTTTCTCCGCAATTGGAGCGCGTAGGCGTTAACGATCTCCCCTCGCAAGAACTCACTATCGAAGTTGCCGAATCGGGCGTTTACTACCTCGCTGTTCATGCTTCAACCAATGATATTAAATCAACTTCGTCAAACTCTCTTTTCTTGCACTATTTCGCTGTTGAGGAAAAAGCCGAAGAAGAAACTCCCAAGACTCCAGTTGCAACAGCCCAGCTTCCTTATTCAATCGATTTCACAGCGGCAGCCAACACCGAATGGACTACTATCGACAACAACGGCAGCCTTACATGGGCGTATGTTTCAGACGCTTACAATATGAGCACACCGGCAGTCTCTATTTCAGCCGGCTTTGGTGTTTCGGAAACCTCTGATGACTACTACGTTTCACCCCAATTCACTCTTGAGGCAGGCAAAACTTACGTAGTTAAAACCCGTGTAGCCGATGGTTACAGCTTGTCAGGAGGCACATTCAACCTCCAAATCGGAACATCAGCAACAGATGCATCAACCTATTCAGTAGTATCAGCTCTCAGTCCTTATTACAGCTGGAACTATGACAATTCCTCATATGTTCCTGAAGCAACATATGAAATCTCTGTTTCAGAAACAGGCACATATCACTTGGCTTATTACCAGAGCGTAACAGCCAATGTAGGTTGGTTATATCAATTGATCGACTTCTCTATCGCTGAGAAAGAGGAGGG
>CAZBUT010000207.1:0-3438 GCA_964495165.1 uncultured Muribaculaceae bacterium
TGCTGAATAGTAAGATTTTCACTGTAAACAAGACTCCTGATCCGATTGTATATATTGAAGATATTAGCGAGTATAACAAACGAGAAGGTCTTGCACTTAGCGCCGACGAAGAACAATATCTTAGAGAATTGAGTACTAAACTCGGACGTCCTCTTACCGATAGCGAAGTGTTTGGCTTTTCTCAAGTAAACTCAGAACATTGCCGTCATAAAATTTTCAATGGCACATTCATTATTGATGGCGAAGAAAAAGAATTGTCATTATTTAAGTTAATAAAGAAGACTTCACAAGAAAATCCCAATAGGCTTGTTTCGGCATATAAAGATAATGTAGCCTTTGTCAAAGGACCGAAAGTTGATCAGTTCTACCCTATCAATCCCGACCGTCCCGATTATTTTGAAGTAAAAGATATAGATACCGTAATATCACTGAAAGCAGAGACTCATAATTTTCCAACGACAGTAGAGCCTTTTAATGGGGCATCAACCGGTACGGGTGGCGAGATCAGAGACCGCCTTGGAGGTGGTAAAGCAAGTTTGCCTATTGCCGGAACTGCAGTATATATGACTTCATATCCCCGTATGTCGGAAGATCATCGCTGGGAAAAACTCATGGATCCTCGTGCGTGGTTGTATCAAACACCATGTGATATACTTATCAAGGCATCAAACGGTGCGTCAGATTTTGGAAACAAGTTTGGTCAGCCGCTCATTTGTGGTTCTCTTCTCACTTTTGAGCACGAGGAGAATAACAAGCAGTATGCATATGATAAGGTTATAATGCTTGCCGGTGGTGTAGGGTTTGCCGCTAAGAAAGATGCAATAAAGGGTGAGCCCCAACCGGGAGAGAAAGTCGTAGTGATGGGTGGTGACAACTATCGTATAGGAATGGGCGGTGGTGCCGTTTCTTCGGTAGAAACAGGGCAATATGACAACTCTATTGAGTTGAATGCTGTGCAACGTGCCAATCCGGAGATGCAAAAACGTGTGTCTAATGTAATACGCGCTCTTGCTGAAAGTGACAATAACCCAATTGTTTCTATACATGACCACGGTGCAGGCGGACACTTGAATGCTCTTTCAGAACTTGTTGAGGCAACCGGCGGACACATTGATATTGATGCATTGCCTATTGGAGACAAAACCCTATCGTCAAAGGAAATCGTAGGCAACGAGAGTCAAGAGCGTATGGGTATGGTTATAGAGGAAAAAGATATCGAATATGTAAAACGTATAGCAGACCGTGAACGCGCACCGCTATATGTGGTTGGTGAAACAACAGGTGACGACCGATTTGTATTTGAACAAAAAGATGGTGTTAAACCTATCGATTTAGGCATGGCCGACATGTTTGGTAATTCACCCAAAACTGTTATGACAGATACTACGGTAAATGTTTCATATAGTGATGTGGAATATGATGAGGCAAACATTGATGAATATCTTAGAAATGTTTTGAGCCTTGAAGCTGTTGCGTGTAAAGATTGGTTGACTAATAAAGTTGACCGCTCTGTAACAGGCAAAATCGCCCGTCAGCAATGTCAAGGCGAAATCCAATTGCCATTGAGTGATTGCGGTGTTGTTTCTCTTGATTATAAAGGCAAATCAGGTATCGCCACATCTATTGGTCACGCTCCACAGGTTGCACTTGTAGATTCGGCTAAAGGTTCGGTGATGGCTATTGCCGAAGCATTGACAAATATATCGATGACTCCGATATTAAATGGCATAAAAGGTTTGTCATTAAGTGCCAATTGGATGTGGCCATGCAAGAATGCCGGTGAAGATGCAGCTTTATACAAGGCAGTTGAAGCTTGTAGTGATTTTGCTTGCAAATTAGGAATCAACATACCTACGGGTAAAGACAGTTTGTCTATGACTCAAAAGTATGGAAACGACAAGGTTTATTCTCCCGGCACTGTGATTATATCGGCAGCCGGAGAAGTGAAAGACGTGAGAAAAACCGTATCACCGGTATTGCAACCTAAGAGTTCAACATTATATTATATAGATTTTTCTTCCGATGCGTTGAAACTCGGAGGTTCGGCATTCGCCCAATCATTAAACAAACTTGGCGCAGATGCTCCTACTGTAACAGATGCCGGACAATTTGTAAAAACATTTAATGCGGTTCAAAAACTTGTCAATGCAAAAATGTTGCTTGCCGCTCACGATGTCTCGGCCGGAGGTCTCATCACAACTTTGCTTGAAATGACATTCGGCAACGTGAATGGCGGTATCGAATTTACCACCGACGGATTTGCCGCTATGGGTGAAACAGATGTCGTGAAAATTTTATTTGCAGAAAATCCGGCACTTGTGATACAAGTTGCAGAAGCCAAAACCGAACGAGTAGAGGCTATATTGAACGAAGCCGACGTTAAATACTGCGCAATCGGTACACCACAGACCGAACGTGCTATAATGATGTCACACAATGGTACTGAACACATGTTTGGCATAGATTATTTGCGCGATGTATGGTTCCGCTCATCGTATTTATTGGATTCGGTTCAAAGTGGCGAGAAATGTGCAGCAATGCGATATGAGAACTATAAAAAACAACCAATACGCTATCGATTCCCCAAAGGGTTTAATGGGAAATTGGCTTCTCGTGGATTGGCATTGCGCCGTAATGGCAAGTCGGGTGTAAAGGCTGCTATTATTAGAGAAAAAGGCGTGAACGGCGACCGTGAAATGGCCTATTCATTGTATCTTGCCGGATTTGACGTGAAAGATGTTCACATGACCGATCTCATGTCGGGACGGGAAAAACTTGAAGATGTCAATATGATTGTATTCTGCGGAGGTTTTTCAAATTCCGACGTGCTTGGTTCGGCCAAGGGCTGGGCAGGCGGTTTCCTTTGGAACGATACAGCAAAACAAACGCTTGATAATTTCTATAAAAGAGAAGATACATTAAGCCTTGGCATTTGCAATGGTTGCCAGTTGATGATAGAGTTGAACTTAATCAACCCTGAACATCAAAAGAAAACCAAGATGGAGCATAACATCTCACATAAATTTGAATCTCAATTCTTAGGTGTAACAATTCCTGAAAATAAATCAGTAATGTTTGGTTCTTTGTCCGGTTCAAAATTAGGTATTTGGGTCGCTCATGGTGAAGGTCGTTTCAACTTGCCCGAATCTCTCGACAAATATAATATCGTAGCCAAATACAATTATGCGGCATATCCTGCTAATCCCAATGGCTCTCGGGCTTCGGTAGCCGGAATTGCATCGGCCGACGGTCGCCATTTGGCGATGATGCCGCACTTGGAAAGAGCGATATTCCCGTGGCAATGTGGATATTATCCATTTTCTCATCGCAACGACGATGTAACGCCTTGGATTGACGCGTTTGTAAATGCGCGCAAATGGATTGAAAACAAAGTGAAAAAGTAAAATAAATCATTGTTACGAGTGGAGATAACAATCT
>CAZBUT010000208.1:0-3435 GCA_964495165.1 uncultured Muribaculaceae bacterium
GGCCTATTGCGCATTATATCCGTGGACTTCTACCAAACAGGCTAAAAGATCTAAAGATGCAGCTGTAAATGCCCTTGCAACAGGACAAAAATATATGTTCTACACCGGTCATGGAGATTCGCGCAGTTTTACCGGAGAAGATTTGTGGACTATGGCTCATGTCGAAGAATCCAATTACAATATTCCTCCTATTTCATATTTTGCTTCTTGTAATGTGCTGACATTTGACCGAGGAGATAATAGTATAGCAGAGGCAATGCTATATAAGGAAACCGGAGGCAGTATAGCAGTTATCTCGGCAGGCCGTTCGGTTTATCGCGAGTGTAACCAGATATTGAGTCTGGCGGTTTCAGAAGCAATGTTTACCGAGTCGGCCGGAGATGCGACAGGCGATATTTATCGTGTTGCACGCAACAATGCAATAAAGTGGTCTTATGACAATAAAGAGCGTGGTTATGGAGTGAATACGCTGTGTTACAACATGATCGGAGACCCGGCGTTGCCGTTGTGTGTACCTACGTGCAAAGTAGCAACAACTCATATCAATAGCGCAGCAATAGCCGATTCCGATACCATACAGGTATATCCGCTTGAAAACAACGTTATTCAAGGAGCTATCGTCGATGCCAACGGTGTAGAACTCGCTGATTTTAATGGTACTATCACCCTCACGCTCTATGAATCTCCCGTAGAAGTTTATACCCATACTCAAGGCGGAGATGAAGCAATGCCTATCATCAGAGAAGAGGATATGCTTGTTGAAATTGTAGCCCCGGTCGAAAACGGTAAATTCTCTGCGCGATTGAATATACCTGTGCCAACACGTCCCGACGATATCAACCGCATTACGTATTATGCAGTGACCGACGACAAAACACGTAGCGCCAACGGGTTGTTTGACCGCATTGTAGTCATGGATTATAACAGCGAACATTCGACCGGCGACACTGCCGCTCCGCAAATATCAGAGATGTATATAGACGGCCCGACTTTTGAGAATGGCGATTACATCGGTGCCGATGGCGTATTGTATGCCACGATTCTTGCCGATGAATCGGGATTGTGCAAGTCGACGATTTCAATCGGGACAGCCACTAAACTCATTCTCGACGGTTCAAAATCATATCCCGAAGTTAAAGGTATGCTCGTTACCGACACCGAGGGAGTGACAACGCTGCAATTCCCCTTTAGCGGTATGACCGATGGCTATCACACATTCATGTTGAGTATTGCCGACAATGCCGGAAACCGCACCGAGCGTTCAATATCATTCTATGTGATAAACAAGTCGGTGACCGCTTCCATGCAAGTAGAGGAATCTCCGGCTCGCGAGAAAGCATCGATTGCTATCACGCATAACTTCAATGAAGAACCCGTCGGACGTCTTGTGATCGAGGATATGGCAGGGAACACGGTGTTCACCCGCGAAAATTGCTCATTCCCCTATGAATGGGATCTTAAGGACTCAAATGGTGAACCGGTTGAAGACGGAACATATAATTGTTTTGCAATTTTGAATGCCCAAAAGCAATATTCAAGCACTCCTAAAGTTAAAATAATCGTCATCAAGCAATAAATAGCATCTTTTTGAGTTAAAATAAAGTAGCTATAGAAATTCCCATATTACAAAATGATGATTATGAACTTGAGAAAAATAGCAATATGTGCATTCGCTCTTATATATGCGGCGTTGTCGGTTAAAGCCGATGACACCGGTAAAAATGAATTCAATCCGGTTCAGACCGGTGTCACCTCGTTGAGCATCGCTCCCGATGCGCGCAGCGCGGCGATGGGCGATTTGGGCGCGGCCACCGATCCCGATGCCAATTCGCAGTATTGGAATCCTTCAAAATATGCGTTTGCCTATAGCAATGCAGCTGTATCGTTGAGCTACACCCCGTGGTTGAGGAAACTTGTCAACGATATATTCTTGGCCAATCTTGCCGGATATTGGAAATTGGGTTCTAACGACAATCAGGCTTTGTCGGCATCATTGCGCTATTTCTCGTTGGGCGAAGTCAATACAACCGATGGCTCGGGTGTCACCACTCAGAGTCTCAACCCTTATGAAATGTCGTTGGACTTGGGTTATTCGCGCAAATTGTCCGAGAAATTTTCTATGGGAGTCGTATTCAGGTATATTTATTCCGATTTGGGCTTCTCCGATTCCTATGCCGGCGATCAAACAACCGGAGCATCGGCTTTTGCCGCCGATATATCGGGATATTATACAACCTATCCTATCATCGGACGCAACGAGTGCCAATGGTCATGGGGTTGGAATATTTCAAACATAGGTACAAAAGTTTCATACAATAATGGTGAAGACCCGGCATTCCTGCCAACGAACCTGCGTATCGGTACGGCGTTTACATTTCCCCTCGCCGATTACCACAACCTTACACTCTCGTTGGACTTGAACAAGCTGTTGGTGCCTACCCGTCCGCGCGAAAGCGACTATCCCGACACAACCGAGGGACAACAGGAATATCTTGATGCGCTTGAAGATTGGGAAAACATGTCGTCAATCTCAGGTATATTCAAGTCTTTTTCAGACGCGCCCGGAGGCTCAAAAGAGGAATTGCGTGAGATAAACTACTCTATCGGCGCAGAGTATACCTATAACCAGCAATTTTTCATCAGAGCAGGTTACTTCCATGAAAACGAATTTAAAGGCAATCGCCAGTATTTCGGTTTCGGAGCAGGCTTTGCGCTTAATGTTTTGCGCCTTGATGCTTCTTACATGCTTGCCGCTGCTCAGACATCGCCTCTCGACCAAACACTCCGTTTTACACTCACATTTGATATGGACGGATTAAAAGAACTGTTTGGCAAACGCTAAAAATCCAACACGCTCATGGCAAATTTTCGCATAGGAATGGGGTTTGATGTGCACCGTCTTGTAGAGGGGCGCGACTTGTGGCTGTGTGGCGTGAAAATTCCTTATCATTTAGGACTGTTGGGGCATAGCGATGCCGATGTAGCATTGCATGCGCTGAGTGATGCATTGCTCGGTGCCGCCGCGTTGAGAGACATCGGTTATCATTTTCCTGACACCAATCCCCAATATAAGGGAGCCGATTCGCGTGTGCTGTTGCGTCGCGTGTGTGAGTTGATTGCCGATTCGGGTTATGAAGTGGGAAATGTCGATATTACAATTGTGGCACAAGCCCCCAAAATGTTGCCCTACATAGAACCCATGATAAGCAATATCGCTTCAGATTTGAAAATACCGGAAGGAAGCGTATCGGTAAAGGCTACAACAACCGAGCGGTTGGGATTCACCGGACGCGGAGAAGGTATTGCCGCCTATGCAACAGCATTGATAGAGAAAAAACTCGGTTGATTGCTTTGAAATCATTTCAGACTGCATGAAAACGGCGGCGGTTTACATATTAACATTGGTGCTATTGGCAGCCGTGTCTTGCGCTCCGA
>CAZBUT010000209.1:0-3417 GCA_964495165.1 uncultured Muribaculaceae bacterium
ATACTTTGCCAAATTATTTTTCAAAATTTTCATTTTGTTGTTGCTGAATATAATTCTGTAAAATTTAATTGTTAAACTATTCGTTGTAGTTTTTGAAGAATTTTATGCGTTCAGGATCGATTCCAAGTTCCTCGGCACGCTTGAAGTCGGCTTCGGCATCGGCACTTCTATATCTAAGTTTATTAAGATAGGCGCGGAATAGGTATAGCTCGGCGTCGTCCGGTGTCAGGCTCAATGCTTCAGCAATGTCAGCCGATGCCTCGTTTAGCTGTTTTGTTGCGAGATATAAGGCTGCTCTGCGGTTGTAGTATTCTGGTGCAGGGTTGCGGTTTATGAGTTTTGTATATTGTACAATTGCATCATGATGTCGATGTGTGGCTGAGTATAAAGCGGCGAGCCCTAAAATCGTGTTTTCCGATTCGGGAACAACGCGATTCAAAAAATTAAAATCGGTTTCGGCTGTTTTGGTGTCACCGCCGTATAACGCCATCATCCCATGCATGAATCGTGGTTCTATAGCCATTGAGTCTAACTGCAATATCAGAGTGTAATCATTGTAGGCTTCTGAATCGCGTCCCATGGCTCGCAATACCTTAGCCCGGTTTTTCAGTACGGTGACCGATGCCGGAGCGATGCGATGAGCATCGTTAAGAGTGGCAAGAGCCAAACTGTCTTTGCCCGCATATAGGCGTACGAGTCCAAGATTTGACATAAGCAGGATATTGGTGGGATTGCCAGGTTCCATTCTCATGGCTTTCTGCAGCAATGTCTCGGCATCAAGCCACCTCGACTCCATTATGGCTGTGTCGGTTTTCCCGGCTAAATCGAGATATGATACTGTGTCGATCTCCTCTTTAGGCTGTTGAGCAGAAGTATATGTAGCAGAGAATATTGTTGCAATTGCAGCTAAAAATAATTTGTGCATGTGGTGTATGATTTTAGAGTGTAACTTTGTGGCAAAGATATATATTATTATGTTGTGTTGATAAATTCTTTAATAATTCTTGTGACGAAATTTGATTTGTTGATAGAAGTTGTTTAATTTTGCAGATATGATTTCGATATGCGAACATATAGAATACCTGATTCACCGTCACGATTGCGTTGTCGTAGCGGGGTGGGGAGCGTTTATCGCTCAATATCAGCCGGCCTGTATCGACAAAGATACCGGTATGATTCGACCGCCTGTGCGTACGATTGCGTTCAATCCTTCGGTTTCACACAATGACGGTTTGCTTGCATCTTCTATAATGCGTCGTGAATCGATCGGTTATGATGCTGCTGTCAAAATGATTTCAGCCGAAGTAGATGTATTTAGACATCAGTTGGAATCAGAAAAAGAATTGGCAATGGGTCGTATAGGTGTGTTCCATAGAAATGATGACGGTTTAGTATCATTTGAGCCTTATGCGTCTGGTATAGTTTCCGCCGAGTTCTTAGGCTTGCCTTCTGTTGCAATAACATTGTGCAGGGAGGACGACAAAGAGGAAACTCCGCGCCGAAAAGATGTCATTTACGTTCCCGTGAGTCGCAATTTATTTAAAATTGCAGCGTCATTATTGTTGCTTATCGGTTTGGGAATTACTTTATCAACCCCTATTGTCCTTGACAATCAGACCGATTACGCCTCGATTTCCACTCCAAAGGTAACAGTGCAATCGGTCGAATTACCAGCCTTTGACCGGCAAGAATCCAATGCTGAGTTGTTTATTGCATTGCCCGATGAAGCCGAGGCTGTGGCTGTTGTTGATACCTTGGCTGCAGAAGAGCGTAAAGAGATATTGACTCCGGCAGTTGAAATGTTGCGGTGTGTCGATTCCGATAGTTATTGCCTTGTTGTGGCATCTCTTGCATCTCGCGAACTTGCCGAAGATTATATTTCTGAAAGAGGCGATGTAGCAATGCGCATTCTTGAAGCGGGAGGCAAATACCGCGTGTATGTTGCAACAGGAGAAACCTCGTCTCAGGCAATGGCAATTATGCAGACTCCGTCATTTGCCGAAAAATATCAGGCGGCGTGGATATGTCGCCGTTAGTCGTCTATTATTAAAAACAATATATTTTTATGGAAAATCTTCATGAATTGCTGGTCAATCGACGCAGCATACGCCGTTATACCTCACAAGAGGTGAGTGCCGATGATGTGAAACTGATACTTGAGGCTGCTCTCATGGCTCCTACGTCAAAAAGTTCACGACCGTGGCAATTTGTTGTGGTTGATGATAAGGAGATGCTTGAACGTTTAAGTTTATGTAAGCCTGCCGGAGCCGGTCCCATCGCTAAAGCTGCTTTTGCTGTAGTCGTTGCTGCCGATCCGTCGTTGAGTGATCCGTGGGTTGAAGACGCATCTATTGCCGCTGCTTATATGCAGTTGCAAGCTGCAGATTTAGGCTTAGGCTCATGCTGGATTCAAATACGCGGTCGATATTGTGCCGATGGAATTACTCCGTCGGAGGAATATGTTCAGGAGCAATTGGGTATGCCTGACACATTGCCTGTCGTATGCATCATGACATTCGGGTATAAAGATGAAGAACGTAAATCGTGTGATACATCTAAGCTCTTGTGGGAAAAAGTCCACATAGGCACATGGAAAGACGTAGAATAAAAATTGCTGTATTAGGAGCCGGTAATGTCGCCACGCATCTTGCACGTGCGCTCTCCGATAGTGCCGATGTAGTACAGATTTTCAGTAACAAAATTGAAAATGCGACTCTTTTGGCATCGTCAATATCCGGGTGCGCAGCTACGGCAAGTCTTGATGATATAACTGTTGACGCCGATATGTATTTAGTATCGGTGAAGGACGATGTAATAAAAGATATTGCATTGAAAACGGCAGGTCGGTTATGTGACAAATTGTGGATTCACACATCGGGCAGTGTTCCGGCCGATGTATTTGCTCCGTTTGCTAAAAACTACGGTGTGTTATATCCGTTACAGACGTTTTCAAAAAATGTCTATGTAAATGTGGCTGAAATACCGTTTTTTGTCGAAGGGAGCAATGTAAATGCCGAATTTGAAATTCAAAAGCTTGCGAAATCGTTGTCAACGGTTGTGAATCATGCCGATAGCGAAACTCGCAAACGCATACATGCGGCGGCGGTGTTTGCCTGTAATTTTTCCAATCATCTTTGGTCGATAGCAGAAGATATTTTAAAAGCCGGAGATATTGATATGAGTGTATTATTGCCATTGTTGAGAACTACACTTGATAAAATTACTAAGGTTTCCCCGGCTGAAGCTCAAACAGGACCTGCACGCCGGGGAGATATTGGAACGATGAAGAAACACATGTCTTTGCTTGATGAAGATAAAGCATTGATGTATAAAATGTTGTCAAAAAGCATAATGAGACAATATAGTAAAATGTAAAAAATAACCTGCATCACTTTAAGCATATGATCAAGCGACCAT
>CAZBUT010000210.1:0-3405 GCA_964495165.1 uncultured Muribaculaceae bacterium
GGTGTGTATATATGACAATACTATGCACAAAGTAATTTACACATCCGATTATGTGGCTTCAGTTGGGAGTGATGGACACTGGGGAGTAGCATCAGAGTCCTATGCAACAGCCTCAGATCAGAATATCGAAGATTTTAATAATTGCTTTGAGGGATATGTTCGGGTGTATTCTGAATTGAATGAGGATAACGGACGTTATAATGTCCTACTTGTATATGATGTTAAAACATTGTCACTTGATAGAGACTACAACTGGAGCAGATATTGTCCGGGGATAATCATAAAAGGAGAAAACGGAATGCGAGTAGATGTATTTACCGATGGAGTGTATAGTAAGTTACGTTCAATGGGCGTAGAAGGTTATGTGTCCGGTAATTCATCATTTTCTGTAAGCAACATGTCCTGTGGCAGAAATACTATAACAATAGGAATGTGCAGCTCACGTAATGAGGTGCCTCTGCTTAATGGTTCAACAAAGAAATCGGATTATGAACTTGATCGCATTTGTCCGCATTCAGGTTATGGGACTCTTTTAGATGGACGAATTTTGCCACATGTCTGTGCTCCCGGAAGCATGATTATCTCATCAATAAGTACTCCATATGTCAATAATCAAGATGATGATTTTAAATCGTCGTTATCGGCAGTTGAAAAAATAAATGGATCAGATTATTATTGGTATTCAACAGGAGGGACATCAATGTCTTCACCTCTTGTTGCCGGTATATTTGCATTATGGTTGCAGGCCGATCCGACATTGACCGTGTCTGAAATCAGAGATATAGCCATGCGTACATCAAATAGTATGTTTTATGATATTGCAGATCCTCGTTGGGGAGCATCGGGCTGTATTGATGCATCTGCCGGTCTTAAAGAAATCCTTAAAGACTCCGGCGTTAACAAGTTGTCGATAAAGAAACGACTGCTGATTGAAGCAATCGGATTCAAAAAAATATCAGTCACACTTGTTTCTGCCGTAGCCCCAACTGTTAATATCTATGATATGACGGGGAGATTGGTGTTTGGCTCATGCAATGCAGAAGAAACCACAATGATTGATTTATCTCAAGCTCTTGCTGGTATATATATGCTTGAAATAAAAGACGGAGGAGAGAGGGTAGTAGAGCGTATTGTTGTGAGATAGGAAAAAAAGTTTTAATTTTGCTAATGCAAATATGATGCAATAATTTTACCCCAAAAAATATGAACAACTTGGTGCTGCGGAGTATCTCCGGTATTGTGTATGTAAGTATAATAGTTGTGGCTTTGACCACAACTGATTGGGCTTTTGGCTCGTTGTGCCTATTGTTTGCCGCTCTTGGCGTACTTGAGTTCGGTAAATTGTGTAACAATCGTGTGAATATATCAACATTGATATTTGATGTAATTATTGCCATTGCAATAGTTGGAGGCACATACACTGTGGCAGCTAAGGGCATAGGTTATGTGCCTGCGGTTTTCGCTTTATCGGTTTTACTTGTTTTAGTCCGCATGGTTACCCAATTGTATATAAAAAATGAAACAAACTCGTTAAATACGTTGGCATACTCATTTACAGGCATCTGTTATGTAGTAATGCCTATGGTATTCATGATTATAATGTACCATATAACATCACCTCAAGTATTGCTTGCGATGTTTGTTATGATATGGCTTAATGATAGTGGTGCATACATTGTTGGTTCTACGCTTGGGCGTAAAATCCCATATAAATTGTTCCCACGTATTTCCCCCAAGAAATCATGGGCTGGATTTGTTGGCGGATTATTGTTTGCAGTTGCCTCTGTATTTGTTTTTAAATATTGTTTTGGCGATTATTACAAAGGAATGAGTACATTGGTAATGGTTGGTTTTGCAATTGTAGTAACATTGTTCTCTACATGGGGAGATTTAATCGAATCAATGATGAAAAGGGCACTGAATGTTAAGGATTCAGGAAATCTGATACCCGGTCATGGCGGGATTCTTGATCGAATAGATTCATTATTGTTTGTAGTCCCGGCTTTGTTTTGTTATGTAATTATAATTTATTCAATTTAAATATAGAAAGATGAGCGATCAAAGATATAACATGAGAGGTGTATCTGCTTCAAAAGAAGATGTTCATAATGCAATTAAAAATGTTGATAAAGGATTATATCCCAAGGCATTTTGCAAAATAATCCCTGATATTTTAGGCGGAGATAAAGATTATTGTAATATTATGCACGCCGACGGCGCAGGCACAAAATCGTCCCGCGCATATATTTATTGGACAGAGACAGGTGACTTGAGTGTGTGGAAAGGTATTGCGCAAGATGCATTAATAATGAATATAGATGATTTATTATGCGTAGGCGCGACTGACAATATTTTGGTTTCATCAACAATCGGTCGCAATAAACTTTTAATACCCGGAGAAGTAATTGCAGCAATTATAAATGGAACAGAAGAACTTCTGTCTGAGTTGCGTGATATGGGAGTAAGCATTTATAGCACCGGCGGTGAAACTGCCGATGTGGGTGATTTGGTACGCACAATCATTGTTGACAGTACTGTTACTTGTCGCATGAAACGCAGTGATGTCATCAATAACGCAAATATTAAAGGTGGTGATGTGATAGTAGGGCTTGCGTCATACGGGCAGGCAACGTATGAAAATGAGTATAATGGAGGTATGGGTAGCAATGGTCTTACTTCGGCTCGTCATGATGTCTTTGCCAAATATATCGCAGAAAAATACCCCGAAAGTTATGATGCTGCAGTGCCTGAAGAATTAGTCTATTCAGGAAGTGTACAGTTGACTGATTCTGTCAGCGGGTCTCCTATTAATGCCGGCAAACTTGTATTATCGCCGACACGCACCTATGCTCCAATAATAAAGAAATTGCTTGATGAAATGCGCGATAAGGTGCATGGTATGGTGCATTGCTCTGGTGGAGCGCAAACCAAAATTATGCATTTTGTTGAAAACAAACATGTTATAAAAGACAATCTCTTTCCTGTGCCTCCATTATTTGAACTTATCAGCCGAGAATCAGGTACAGACTGGAAGGAAATGTACAAGGTGTTTAACATGGGACATCGCATGGAGATTTATCTTGATGCATCAGATGCTCAAAGAGTTATTGAAATATCGGAATCCATGGGCGTACCGGCGCGTATTGTTGGCCGAGTAGAAGATGCACAACAAAATAAATTAACCATTAAATCAGATAAAGGCGAATTTATTTATTGATTTGAACCGCTGGTATGTCATAATTGCCTTGTCTATTCTTGCTGTTGCATCAGTGGCATGCAGTGGTCACAGTGGTAATGCAAATACATCTCAAGGCAGTTTGTCGCATAGATTCCCTGACACTTTAAAGGTCGGTACATTATATAGTCCTATGTCATATTTCATCTATCGTGAGGATAAAATGGGAT
>CAZBUT010000211.1:0-3393 GCA_964495165.1 uncultured Muribaculaceae bacterium
AACGGTGTACCCGACCACTTGCAGGTCATCGTTATCGCGATGTACAGGAATTACACCTTGCGCTTGAACATCGTTCAAGCAACAGGCTTTATATCCTGTGCATAATATTTTTAGTCGCCATGATTATTTTGCTTTCATGGCTCAATTCTCCCTATCGACCGCAACCACCTGTCAAAGAAACAAAAGAATCAATAGTTGAAAAAGATTCATCACATATACAGATAAACAACATAGAAACAGATGGCAATTGAAATAAAACCTGTCGCGCCGGTGAAAAAAGAGTTACGGCGTTATGTGCAATTTGGTATAGATCTTTATAAAAACAACCCTTATTTTGTTCCCCCGTTGATTTTTGACGAGGTCGACACTTTGTTGCCCGATAAAAATCCGGCATTTGAATTTTGCACAGCGCAATCGTTTATGGCTTATCGCGACGGAAAACCGGCAGGGCGCATCACCGGAATTATCAATGATGTGGTGAATCGTCGCACGGGTGAAAACACGTTGCGGTTTGGGTTTGTAGATTTTATCGATGATGCCGAGGTTGTTGACGCATTGTTTGATGCTGTTGCCCGGTGGGGTCGTTCTCAAGGCATGACATCGATTGTCGGGCCTATGGGCTTCAGCGATCTTGATCACGAAGGTATGTTGACCGAAGGGTTTGAAGAGCTGGGGACAATGTCGACAATATATAATTATCCTTATTATCCGGCTCACATGGAGCGCATGGGGTTTGAGAAAGATGCCCAGTGGGTTGAATACCGCATGACTGTGCCCGACAAAGTGCCTGATAAATATCAGCGCATAGCCGAAATTGTGCGCAAGAAATATGATCTTAGAGTCCTTAAATTCACAAATCGCAAGGAGCTGAAAGACCGCTACGGACAAGCTCTGTTTGAACTGATAAACGAATCCTACGATAAACTCTATGGCTATTCGCCTCTCACACAAAAACAGATAGATCATTATATAGGAATGTATCTTGGCATCTTGCGCCTTGACTGCGTTTGTGTAATCGTTGACAGCGATGACAATCTTGTAGGTGTGGGAATCTCCCTGCCTTCGTTCTCCAAAGCGTTGCAACGTGGTCGCGGACGTTTGTTCCCGTTTGGTTGGTGGCATATAATCAAGGCGTTAAAAGCCCATAACGACATCGTCGACCTGATGCTGGTTGCCGTTAAGCCCGAATACCAAAGCAAAGGGGTAAACGCCTTGCTGTTTGCCGACCTTCTCCCTACATATATTAAAAACGGGTATAAATTTGCTGAATCCAATCCCGAGCTTGAAGATAATGCCGCCGTGCAACTCCAGTGGCAGTACTTCGAACGCCGCCAGCACCGCCGTCGCCAAGCCTATCGCAAATCGTTGTAATGATGAGCGATATAATCATAATTATAGGATTGATATTGCTGAACGGACTGTTTGCAATGTCTGAAATTGCGATAATTTCTGCGCGAAAACATCAACTTGAAAAGCGTAGCCGAGAGGGTAGCCGTGGAGCTTCAATCGCGTTGCGGTTAGCGTCCGACCCCGATATATTTCTTTCTACAATACAGATAGGAATAACGTTGATAGGGATTCTTACCGGTATATATTCGGGTGATGCATTGGGAGAACAGTTAGGCGCGATTCTTTCTACGTGTGGAATGAGCGAGGCGTTGTCTGTTCCCGTGGCTAAAATATTTGTGGTCGCTGTCGTGACATACCTCACTCTTGTCCTTGGCGAACTTGTCCCCAAACGTATAGGCATGGCCGCTGCCGAACGGGTGGCGCGGGCGATGTCGCTCCCTGTATATTGGCTTTCTGTGGTAGCTAAACCCTTTGTGTGGCTTTTGGCAAAAAGCTCTTCAGGGCTTGTGTTGTTGTTTGGACTAAAACCCGACAACAATAAAGTCACTGAAGAAGAAATAAAATCCATTATCCAAGAGGGAACAGAAGACGGAGAGGTGAAGAAAGTCGAACAAGACATTGTAGAACGCGTGTTTTTAATGGGAGATTTGAAGGTGAGCGCGATTATGACTCATCGGTCTGATGTCGTTTGCGTCGATATGGCCGACTCGGCAGAGCAGATACGGCAGATATTGTCGGAAAATCTGCATGACAATTATCCGGTCGTAGATCGTAACATAGATAATGTCGTTGGGGTTATCTCATTAAAAGATCTCATTCTGCATATAAACGATAACGGCTTTACTGTATCAACTATATTGCAGAAACCGTTTGCCGTTCATGAGAATATGAGTATATATGATTGCCTTGAACGGTTGAAATCTGACCACAAAGCCGGATTTGCATTGGTTTATGATGAATTTGGCTCATGTCAAGGTGTTATTACGTTGCGCGATATACTTGAGGGGCTTGTAGGGGTTGTCAATCCCGACAGGGAAAACCCGCAGATTGTGCCTCGTATGGGCGAACAAGGCTGGTTGGTCGACGGACAATGCCCCTTTTATGATTTTCTTGTATATTTTGAACTTGAAGACGAAACAAATGACACTGACTACAATACCGTGAGCGGACTCATATTGTCTCGTTTGGGGCATATTCCGGCGGTTGGCGAAAAAGTGCAGTGGCGCAAATTTGTTTTTGAAGTGGTTGATATGGACGGCGCGCGCATCGACAAAGTGCTTGTTGCCCGTCCGATGTGATGTCGTTGGCAAAGTCTGAAAAATGGCAAGTATAAAAGTCGCCGGTTCGATTCAGAACCGGTGGCTTTTTAGCTTATCTGTTTTGCAGTTTCTTGATGAGGTAGTTGTATCTGCTGGGTTTCAAATAGTATGGAGCATAATATACTCCCACTGTGTCTGATTCTATAACAAAATCCTTTATCTCATCGGTCTCTATGTCATAAACCGTAATGTGCTTTACTTTTTTACGGTTACGCTCAAATACCGATTTTATCGAGTCTATGTTGCCATTGAAATGCTGTGACATATCCCAATCGTTGATGCGCATCAGATATGCAATGTGGATCAATCCTTTGGAGTGTATCTCCCCTCCCTCGACAGGATCTAATATATATGCATGAGGGAACTGATCTGCATACAGTTTGGCATAAACGCGCTCCTCCTCGGCTTTGGTGCAGTAGAATGGCATGTGGTTGAGCTGCGAAATGCGCTCATCTCCTGCCGGCACGGTTATGGTCACAAATTCATAGTCGTTTTTCTTAGGGTTGAATCTTATTACTGTGAACTTATGCTCTTTATCAGCCGTGAGTTCCAGATCCAAATCATAAATAAATGCCCGAGGGTCGTCTTCGTGATGCCACATGGTCCAATCATCTTGCCTGTATAAAATATCTCCGTCTTTGAAGCCTAAGCCGTATCCGTCTTCAATCGCAACCAATAGCGGCTGACGCGGGTCGTTTTCGCTTATCTCTTTACCATGTTCGTT
>CAZBUT010000212.1:0-3353 GCA_964495165.1 uncultured Muribaculaceae bacterium
GTTATCAATGGGGTAACGGGCATAAATTAAATTTGACATATAACGGAAGTATTCAGGCAGGATTGGATAAAAAACTTTATTCAGCCGGCACGTTATCACATTCCATTCAAAATAAGACTGATATTGCACCAACAACAATGCATAATCTCCATATATGTTATGACTCGCCGTTGAAATTGACAATCGGAAGTGAATTCCTGACCTTTCGCGATAGCGGATTACAACACTTCGTCAGTGCCTCATCCGACTTCATAAGTAAATCAACTCAGAATATAAAAAGATGCAAATTGTATATTGACCACACTGCTAAATTGAAAGACTATGAATTTGATTATGGCATGGAATTTAATTATGCAAAAGATAACAGTTCTCAAATATATTATGATGACAATCATAGCAACATGAATAGCCAAAAAGACGAGTACAAGGTTGACACTTATGTTGGCTTGCGTCGAGGATTTAATGGGAAATATTCAGTGTCGGCATCATTGACCGGCGAATATTATAAGATAGGGGAGTATGACAGGTGGTCGATTTTCCCTCAATTGAGTGTGACATACGTGCCAGCTGAGATGCATGTATGCCAAATTAATTTATCAACAGATAAAGTATATCCGTCTTATTGGGAAATGCATAACAGCATCACCTACCTTAATAATTATGCCGAATTACATGGTAATCCAACATTGAGACCGTTTGACAGCTATTCGGGGCAAATATCCTATATATTTAGAAACAAATATGTTGCTACTTTGTATGTGAATTACATAGATGATTATGCTGTGCAGTTACCGTATCAATCAACCGAACGGCTTGCATTGATTTTCAAAACGCAAAATATGGACTATGAACGAACATTAGGAATTAATCTTTATGCTCCGTTTAGTATAGGTCGATTTTTGAACACTACAGCAACGGTAAATCTTTTTAATGATAGTCAGAAAGCAACACATTTTCATGATATTGCATTTGACAAATCCAAGTGGATTTTATACTCAAAATTGGATAATACATTTACTGTTTCATCAAAACCGGATATAAAAGCCGAACTATCGGCTGCTTATTGTTCTCCATGTATACAAGGCCCGGGTGTTATCAAACAATTATTTCACGTAAATGCCGGCGTTAAGATGACGTTAATGCAAGGTAATGCCGAATTAATTATGAAATGCAACGACATTTTTAATAGTTGGACTGCTGACATGACAATGAAATATGCAGCTCAAGATATGAGAATGAGCGTATTTCCTGACTCCCGAAAATTTGTAATGTCGTTTACTTACAGATTCAATGGTTTTAAGCCAAAGAATAGTTCGATAGACACGTCTCGCTTTGGAACAAAATAATCTCTATTAATCGTTATTATCAAATAACTTGTCTTCTGAGTCAAGTTTATAATAATGGGCAAGAATTGCGATGAAGTGCGAAATCTGTTTTAGCGCATTTATGGTGTCGGCTGTTAACTCTTTTCCTTGCAGTTTTAGCAATAGTGAGCCATACAGTGCGGTAAAACAGGTTTCTATTTCGCCTACTTTGTTTTCTTTTGCTTTTGTTCTTAATTCAACGATAAAAGGGAGTGTGTTATAGTATTGTGCCGCATATTCGGTGAATTTCGGATCTTTTAATATTGTATTGTTTAGATCGTTTAATTGAATAATGACATTCTTGTTTAGTTGTAAATGTCCCGATGTGACAATGTCTTCTCTGCGCATCATGTCTATTAAGGACTCATACCATTCACGCATTTGTTTATGTTGAATTTCCGAAAGATTGTATTGTGAAATGATATTTTCTTCGATTTTGTCTATATCAAGATTATTTGCTCTGATAATATCTTCAATTTGCCACATGTAAAGCAGATACTCGGCAATATTCTCTTTGCGTTTTTGTGATGCTATAATCATAATGATTTATTTTTTGCAAAAATAGGAAATTATTTGCGTTTTATAAATTATTTTTCCTAACTTTGCACCCGTCAAAAGACATTGCCTTGTGGTGTAATGGCAGCACGTCGGATTCTGGTTCCGCCTGTGAGGGTTCGAATCCTTCCAAGGCAACAATTTAAGGCTGAGTATCTCAGCCTTTTTTATTTTGGCATGATTGATATTATGCCGGTCATAATTAAACCACTTTCAATAGACTTGATTTAGCGAGAGAGGGAGAGGTTGAATGAGATACCGTAGCTGCTGTTTGTTGTGGGGTAGGAGCTTGATGATACAAGGGGGGTGTTGATTTGGTGGTCAAAGAAAGCTCCGATTGTTAAACGTTTACTCATTACATAATTGGCGGTAAAGTTTATTGAAATTGTGCGTGTGCCGTTTGTCGCTTGAGCATAGTTTGATTCAATGTTGCGTATCAATGCTTGGCTTTGTTGATATGAAAAATCGGCATTAAGTGTCAGGTCATTGCTGATACCTTGTTGAGACCCTTTCATCTTCAAGACGGAGTTAAATCCTATGATTTTATAACCGACACCTGCTGTTATGCCTCGAGTTGTGGCTTCTACCAATTGACCGGCACTTGAATTCAACGTGAGTGTTCGGCTGTCCTTGTATTCGGCATTGAAGTTGAGCTCGTTTTTAAGAGTGAAATTCACTCCAACGAGTGGTGCAAATTTTTCGGTTATTGCTACCGATGAAATGTTGTAGGGTGATGACGGAACCGGTTGTCCGGTTAATTCATCAAGAGTGAAACCGAAGTTCTCTCCGTCGGCGCTTATCCAATTAAGATATGATGAATAAGAGCCAACCGAGTATGTACATTGATAGGCATGTTTTACTGTGAATGTTTTAAACCATTTGCGCATATTTCCCAAGTTGATAAATCCGTCGTAGGTGACACGCCAGTTGGGCAATACATGGGCAAATGAAGGGAATGGGTCAAGGTATATTTTTGACGCATCGGTACCGGTGTATGCTGCTATGAATGCTGGGATCAACACATCACTGCTGGCGGTGTTTACGCTCCCGATTTCCGGGTCAAAAGGCATTCCTGCATATGGACTATCTTTCATGAATCCGTTCTTGGGATAATTGATGCCGATGAATTTATCGTTTATGCGGTTGGCTACAATAGGAATGTTGTTGAGGAATGTATTGAACGCATCGCTGTTGTACCCGTCATCGGCACTGCTGCCTCGCAATGCTGTGGCTATGGCGCAATGGGTCTTGGTATAGCTGCCTGTGCGAGTAACCGGCATTTCATCATACATGAATTGTATTTGGTTGGTACGATTGTCTGTGCGATTGGTCGTAAGTTGAATTTTCAGTCCTTTAAGAGGTTCAAGATTTAACTCAATATTAAGTTCATTGGCATTTGACCATGTCGCAGGTGAGGTCTGTTCATCGTCACAA
>CAZBUT010000213.1:0-3345 GCA_964495165.1 uncultured Muribaculaceae bacterium
AAGGGCAGGTCGTTGGGCGTGGAGATGATGAGTATGTCTTTGATGCCGGCAAGCATGAGCACCGAAATGGGATAATACACCATCGGTTTGTCATAAATCGGAATCAGTTGTTTGGAGATTCCTTTGGTTATAGGGTAGAGCCGCGTTCCGGCTCCTCCGGCAAGCACAATTCCTTTCATTGCGGGCAATTGTTATCGATTGTTATACATTTCATTATAGTATTTCTGGTAATCGCCCGAGGTCACATTTTCAACCCAATTTTGATTGTCGAGATACCAACGTATGGTTTTTTCGATTCCGGAACTGAAAGGGGTTTCGGGATACCAGCCAAGTTCTACTGCAATTTTTGTGGGGTCGATAGCATAGCGCATATCGTGTCCCGGGCGGTCGGTGACGTATGTGATGAGGCTGTCGTTTATGTCGCTTGGATCACATTTGAGCAAGTTGCGATATTGAGGCTCTTTGTGCATTATATCGGCTATAATTTTTATTACCGATTTAACGATGTCGATATTTTGCTCCTCATTAAATCCGCCTATGTTGTATATTTCGCCTACACGTCCATTGCGCAATACAAGATCTATCGCCTTGGCGTGATCCTCGACATAAAGCCAATCACGCACGTTCTCTCCCTTACCATAAACAGGCAATTGCTTGCCTTCGAGTATGTTTTTTATAATGAGCGGAATCAGCTTTTCCGGAAAATGATATGGACCGTAATTGTTGCTGCAACGGGTAATATTTACCGGAAAACCGTAGGTCTCATAATAGGCTTGGGCAATGAGATCGGCGCTTGTCTTTGATGCCGAATATGGCGAACGGGGTGCAAGCGGAGTGGTTTCGGTGAAAAATCCGTTGCCAAATGTTTTGATATTTTCCCTCCCGTCAACAACCTTGGCTACGCGATTATCAAGCAGCAAAGGCAGGGCTTCGGGGTAATCTTTTGACAGCGATCCGTAAACTTCATCGGTACTTATCTGCAGAAACTTTTTTCCCGGTTTATATGTCGGTTTCCCGGAGTCGTCTTTTCCTGTCAGCCATGCAGTGCGGGCACATTCAAGCATGTTTTGAGCGCCGAGTATATTGGTCTCCAAAAACAGTCTTGGATTTGAGATGCTGCGATCGACATGTGACTCGGCTGCAAAATTGACGATAAAGTCAGGGTCATGGGTCGATATTATATCGGCAACAAGAGTCTTATCACCGATGTCGCCTTTGATGAAAGTGACGTTGGGTAATTCAGTCTCGGTTTTTATCGTCATTAAATTGCCGGCATAAGTCAATGCGTCGAGAATCACCACCTCGACATCGTTGCCATGCTTGCGTAGAATATATTTAACAAAGTTGGCTCCGATAAATCCGGCTCCGCCTGTTACCAAATATCGTTTCATTTATTGATAAAGATAACGTTTAATAGAACGTTTTGGGGTCTTTTCAAATTCATTGGGAATTAGTTGTATGCGGTCAATGCGTTCATATGGAGCGACAAGTTTGTTCAACTCGACACGCACGCGTTCCATCTCTTCCGGCAGCTTGTCGGTCGAGATTCCGGCTTCGTCCATCTCGTCATAGTTGGGGTAAACCAATGCCACAAGGTGGTTATTGCGCTCAACGATGAGACTCTCGGCTACATACAGCATATTGTTGAGTTTGGCCTCAATTTCCTCGGGATAGATATTTTGCCCGTTAGATGACAATATCATAGTCTTGTAGCGGCCTTTGATGAAAATCGTGCCGTCGGCACTGCGTGTGCCCATGTCGCCGGTGTGCAACCAGCCGTCGGCATCGAGAACCGCTTCAGTGGCTTCGGGATTCTTGTAATACCCCTGCATCACATTTTCGCCTCTAACACATATCTCGCCAGGAATGTTTTCGGGATCGGCACTATCTATTTTTGATTCCATGATCGGGAGTGTGCGACCCGATGACATACATTGGAATTGACGCCATGGGGTGTGGCTGATAAGCGGTCCGCATTCGGTCATGCCATAACCTACGGTAAACGGGAATTTAATGCGGTGCAGGAAATCTTCTACCTCATGGTTGAGTGGAGCTCCGCCCACAATGACTTCTTCAAATTCACCGCCAAAAGCTTCTACAAGTTTCTTGCGAATGCGTGCGCATATCGCAGAGTCGAGAAACGGTATTGCCAAAGCCCAGCGCATGGCTTGCTTTGTAATCATCGGCAATATCTGTTTGCGGTATATTTTTTCGAGAATAAGTGGAACGCATATCACAAGATTGGGCTTAACTTCACTCATGGCTTTAAGCAACAATTTCGGCGATGGCAGTTTGCCAAATAAAGTGACGTGTGTGCCTATCGCAAGAGGTGCAAGCATGTCAAATGCGCAACCGTAGGCGTGAGCCAATGGCAGGAATGACAGACATTTTGACCCGGGATAGTGCAAGCGTGATTGTATCCCATACACAACATTCCCGCAGAGGTTGTTGAGTGTGAGCATTACGCCTTTGGAGAATCCTGTTGTTCCCGAAGTGTAATTTATCACGGCAAGCGTGTTGGCCGGGATATTTGGATAGTGAATGTCTCGCTTGTCAAATCCGTTTTTATATGTCGTGCTGAATTTGCGTGACAGGTTTTTTATGAGTTTGGCAATAGCTTCATCATTTGAGTTTTCGGCAAGCACTTTCTTGTCGTCAATAGAAATTGCCGCTTTGAGTTTAGGCATTTTCTCAAATTCAAATGTCTCCCACAGATTGTTTGACACAAAAAGCAGAGAGGCATCAGAATGATTGATGATATGTTGCGCGTCTTGCGGATTGAATTCTTGTAAGACCGGAACAATGACAGCTCCGTAAGTGATGGTTGCCATAAACACGGTAACCCATGTGGTTGTGTTTTTGCCCATTAGCGCGATCTTGTCGCCGCGGTTTATGCCTGCCTGTTTAAAAAAGAGGTGGTAACGGGCTATTGTGCGGGCAAAGTCGCCGTAAGTCATGGTATCGCCTGTGGTGTAGTCGGTCAATGCCGGCAACGCCCAATTTTCCTTGAAGCTGTTGGCATAAATCGACAATAGGTTTTCTTTAAGCATAATTTTCAATTTTAAGAAATTACTTTAAAGAGCTGTCATATATCGTATTGGTGCTTATTGACGTAAAACAGCATCTTGGAAGTTGCAGTAATCCAATTTAAATAAATTAAAACAACTTCTTAGTACAAAGGAAACAAATTATTGCCTATTATGCAACTTTTATCTTGACAAACTTGTGAAGCCGCCAGATGAACTTCTTAAATCACTTCTTGCAACTTTTTAATTACAGTGACCTTGTTGAAATCACTTGGAATGCCTTTCTGCCTATTAGCCAAATGTTTTTTGAAATATTGTT
>CAZBUT010000214.1:0-3334 GCA_964495165.1 uncultured Muribaculaceae bacterium
TGACGGCGTAAAAGTCAATTAATAAGATTTCCTAAATTCCCCCGAGCGAGGCAAAGCATTACGTTTTGCCTCGCTTTTTTATTGGTAAAATAGGGGGGATGAGAAGCGGCAGAACTGCCGATTCGGGTGGGGGTTAAGCGTCGTGCATAGAGCAGAGTAGTGAACTTTTTGGGCATTAAAAGCGTTATATAATATTAGAGGCAGTCGTAGACCCGGTGGGTCAGCAGACAGAGAGACAGAAAAGTATATATCACGAACTATAAAACTGAGGATTTATGAAAAATATAAAACGAACGCTATTGCAACGCCGCAGTGTCAGACGCTATGAGCGGCAAGAGATTCCGGCAGAGCAAATGGAATTTATTCATGAGGCAATACGCAACACCCCGACGAGCTACAACGGACAACAGTTTTCGGTAATAGATGTTTCTGACCAAAAGCTAAAGGAACAATTATATGAGCTTACCGGTCAAAAGCAAATAAAGACGTGCAACCGTTTTCTTGTGTTTTGTGCCGACTATAACAAGATAAGAGTAGCCGCCCGGGCAAAACAGATAGATATGCCGGAATTTGAGCATACAGCCGACGGTGTAATCGTAGGCATCGTCGATGCTTCGCTCGCGATGATGAGTGCTGTTGTCGCCGCCGAGGCTTGCGGTCTCGGCACATGTTGCATCGGCTATACACGCACAGCTGCTCCACGCGAAATCACGTCATTGCTCGGATTGCCACAGGGGGTATTTATAGTGTGTGGCTTGGCATTGGGTGTTCCGCGAGAGATGCCCGACTTGAAGCCCAAACAGCCCGAATCGTTATTGATACACTCAAACAGTTATCGTAATGAAGATCTTACCGATGAGATACTAAGTTATGATACAGAGGTGAGCAAATTCAACGCTACACGCACAGGCACCAAACCCGACAACGATTGGGCTGCGCACATCATAGGCTATTACCGTCAGGCAATGGACTATAAAATGCTTGATGCCCTGCGCGACCGCGGATATGACATAGAGAGTTAAGGAAGCGTGGAACAATACCCCCGGTCGTTCCACAGAGTTATTAACAAATACAGCAATTTATCAACATTTAACTCATTTTGAATACCATAGATTACCTTGTTAGCTAAAAATGTGATTACTTTGCACCGGAAATTGACAAATTAACTATGGGAAAAATAATCGCAATAGCTAATCAGAAAGGAGGAGTCGGCAAGACGACTACCACTATCAATTTGGCGGCATCACTTGCCACAGAAGGCAAAACCGTACTAATAATAGATGCCGACCCACAGGCAAACGCCACATCGGGATATGGCATCGATCCAAAGTCGATGTCATCATCTATATATGAATGTTTGGTAGATGACTACCCTATCGACGGCTCGCAAGTAGCGACATGTGTAAAAGGTCTTGACTTGGTAGGCTCACGCATCGATCTCGCCGGAGCTGAGCTTGAACTCATCGAAAAATCAAACCGCGAGAAAGTTCTTGCACGCTTGTTGCAACCTATCGCCGACAAATATGATTACATTATAATAGACTGTTCCCCGTCGCTCGGACTCATCACCGTCAATGCACTCACAGCAGCCCACTCGGTAATCATTCCCGTGCAAGCCGAATATTTTGCACTTGAAGGAATCAGCAAATTGCTCAACACCATACGCATCATCAAATCAAAACTCAACCCCGGGCTTGAGATAGAGGGATTCCTACTCACGATGTATGATGCCCGCCTGCGTCTCGCCAACCAAATATATGAAGAACTGAAAGGACATTTCGGCGACATGGTGTTTAACACGGTTATACCCCGCAACATACGTCTGAGCGAAGCACCAAGCCACGGTCTGCCCGCATTGCTCTACGACCCCGAGAGCCGCGGAGCCACGAGCCACTTGCAGCTCGCAAAAGAAATCATTACAAAACATCGCAAAAAATAAGTTTAACCCTTCTTAGTCTGAAACATCATGGCAGTAAAACGCAACGCATTAGGACGCGGACTCGGTTCGCTCATCTCAATGGACGATGTGCCGGCACGCGGTTCATCGGCAATAAACGACATCGAATTAAGCCAAATATCTCCCAACCCCGATCAGCCTCGAACAACATTTGATGAAGATGCACTCGACGAGTTGGCTATGTCGATAAAGGAATTGGGCATCATACAGCCACTGTCATTGCGACAAGTAGGACCGTCGGCTTACCAGATAATCGCCGGGGAACGCCGTTACCGTGCCGCATTGAAAGCCGGATTGACATCGGTTCCGGCCTACATACGCACAGCCAACGACACCGAGCTTACCGAAATGGCTCTTATCGAGAATATACAACGAGAAGACCTCAACGCAATAGAAATAGCTCTCACATTCAAAAAACTCATCGACCAATATGACCTCACCCAAGAGCGATTGAGTGAACGAATTGGAAAAAAACGCGCCACGATAGCCAATTTTCTGCGGTTGTTGAAATTGCCCGCCGAGGTGCAACTCGGATTGCGTGACAAGCGTGTAGATATGGGACATGCACGCGCTCTGCTCACAATAGACAAGCCCTCGTTGCAATTAAAACTATATAACGAGATTTTGAAAAACGGGCTGTCGGTGCGCAAAGTTGAAGAGCTTGCAAAAGCCTATCAGAAAGCAGCCGACGAGGGAACAAAACCCGAGACTCCCCGCAGCCGATACACCAATAAAGATTTTGACATACTCAAAAAACATCTGTCGACAGCGTTCAAAACTCAGGTAAACTTCACCTGCGATAACACAGGTAAAGGAAAAATAACATTTCCTTTCAAAAATGAGGCGGAACTTGAGCGATTAATTACTATCTTTGATGCTTTAAAACTTCAAGACAGTTAAAACTAAAAAATGAACAGCCGACACGGTAAGAATAATCTCATAGGTAAACTCTCCGGAAAAGGATTGATATGCACTATCTTGCTGATATTGCTATCAACCCTTGGCGTATTTGCCCAAGACGCTATCAGGTCGAAAGGACACTCATTTCACCAGCCGGTAATAGCGCCCACCGACAGCACCGAGCGTTCGCAACTACCCAAGTACCGGCAACCGGGCTTCATACCCGAAGTTGTGCCTATCGACTCCTTTACAAATGAAGTTGACAGCGTGGCAGTAGTAACCGACAGCATCACTGAGCGCGTGACGCTAAATGCCGACACACTCAACATCACACGATTGCCTGAAGAAAATGTGAGGATATTTACACCCGATCCCACAAGAGCAGTGTGGTTATCGGCATTGTTCCCCGGTTTGGGGCAAGTATATAACCGACGCTACTGGAAACTCCCTATCGTTGTGGGCGCTTACATGGGGCTT
>CAZBUT010000215.1:0-3308 GCA_964495165.1 uncultured Muribaculaceae bacterium
ATTTTTTATAAATTTTTTATTGAATTTTTGTAACCGAAATGGTAGAAAATACGTGTAATAAGTTGCGGTATTGGAGAAAATCACTTAATTTTGCGGAGGTCTAAGTGAAGTCAGCGATGACTCCGCTGTTGGTATCATAAATATCTTTACAGGATGTATTGAAGAAATTACAGAACTATGGAATCAGAAGTTTGTTAAATATAACGCAGCTTCAGAGTTTGACGAAAAAAACAACTTGAAAATTTTATTGATACTTGTATAGCCTTAGATAACAAAAGAAACAATTAAACCAAACAAAGGCCGAGAGGCATATTTAAAATGTGACTATATTATGGATAGTAACGAAAAGAAATCCAAAAGACCAAGAATCGGGGAGTCTCGAAGTGTCAATCCCGATGAAAATGACGTGCGTTATGAAAAGGTGAACTACAATCAACCATCCGATTATACATCGCCGTCGGAAAATTCTCAATCTAATGAATTTGGCGGAGAACGCCATTATCAGCCACGTCAATACAATAATAATCGTCAAGGAGGCTACAATCGCGGTTATAACCAAGGAGGTTACAATAACCGTGGCGGTTATAATAACAATCGTGGCTACAATCAAGGTTATAACGGCAATCGTGGAGGATATAACAGATACAATAATGATAATTACCAACCACGCCCTCGTCAAGACTACAATGATATGGACGGTGGTGTAGCAGAGTCTGCCGAGGATTTTGCAGCACAACAAGGTGGATATCAACCACGTCAGCAAGGCGGCTACAATAACCGTCAGGGCGGGTATAATAATAGAGGCTATAACAATCGTCAAGGAGGTTACAATAACCGTCAGGGTGGCTATAATAATCGACAAGGTGGTTATAACAACAATCGCCCGGGTGGCTATAATAACCGCCAAGGAGGATATAACCAAGGCGGTTACCAGCAAGGCGGTCGTAACCAGCAGGGACGCAACAATAATAACCGTCGTCAGCAACAGAATAGAAACAATAACGGGTTGCCGATGCGTGGCAAGAGTTTCACTCCACGTCCAAAACGCATTGAATATGAAATGCCGATTCCTGATCCAAACGAACAAATACGTCTTAACAAATTCATGGCCAATGCCGGCATTTGTTCGCGTCGTGAGGCCGATGAATTTATCCAACAGGGGCTTGTCAAGATAAACGGAGTTGTCGTTACAGAACTTGGAACAAAGATTTCTCACAACGATACAGTAGAGTATGATGAAAAGATTGTAACTCTCGAAAGCAAATGCTACATTTTGCTAAACAAACCGAAAGATTGTGTTACTACAAGTGATGACCCAAATGGTCGCACGACTGTGATGGATCTTGTGAAAGGTGCATGTACTGAGAGAATCTATCCTGTAGGTCGCCTTGACCGCAACACAACCGGCGTTTTATTGCTTACCAATGATGGTGATCTCGCATCTAAGTTGACTCACCCCAAATATGTGAAAAAGAAGATCTACCACGTGTGGTGTGACAAGGATATTTCAGAAGATGACATGCAGCGTATTGCCGATGGTATCGAACTTGAAGACGGTCCGATACATGCCGATGCCATAAGCTATGCAACTGAGACCGACCGTAATCAAGCCGGAATAGAGATTCACTCTGGACGCAACCGCATTGTACGCCGTATTTTTGAGTCATTGGGCTATCATGTAACAAAACTCGACCGTGTGTATTTTGCCGGTTTGACCAAAAAGAATTTGCCGCGCGGACGTTGGCGTTATCTCACCCAGGAAGAGGTTAATTTCTTGAAAATGGGTTCATTTGAATAATGTAAACCAATTATATAAATGGAAACAATAAAAAGAACCAAAATAGTTGATATTTTTGACCCGCAATTGATTGGCTCGCAAGTGAGTGTCAAAGGTTGGGTCAGAACACGTCGGGGAAACAAGCATGTGCAATTTGTCGCGTTAAACGACGGATCGACCATAAAAAATATCCAGATCGTATTTGATATGGATAAATTCACCGACGAGCAGTTGAAGCCTATTACAACCGGAGCCAGTATTCATGTTGTAGGACAGCTTGTTGAGTCTATGGGTAAAGGACAGAGCGCCGAGATACAGGCAACAGACCTTGAAATCTATGGAACTGCCGACCCCGATACTTATCCATTGCAGAAAAAAGGACATACATTTGAGTTCCTTCGTGAAAAAGCGCACTTGCGTCCTCGCACAAACACGTTTGGTGCAGTGTTCCGCATTCGTCACAACATGGCTATTGCCATACATCAATTTTTCCATGAGCATGGATTTTTCTATTTCCACACTCCTATTATCACGGCTTCTGACTGTGAAGGGGCAGGGCAGATGTTCCAAGTGACAACAAAGAACTTGTATGATTTGAAAAAGGATGAAAACGGCTCAATCATTTATGATGATGATTTCTTTGGAAAGCAGGCGAGTTTGACTGTGTCGGGACAGCTTGAAGGAGAATTGGCAGCTACGGCACTTGGCTCGATATATACGTTTGGTCCGACTTTCCGTGCTGAAAATTCCAATACACCTCGTCACTTGGCCGAGTTTTGGATGATTGAACCTGAAGTCGCATTTGCCGACCTTGACGATTTGATGGATTTGGAAGAAGAGTTTATCAAATATTGTGTGCGTTGGGCTCTTGATAATTGCAAGGACGATCTTGAGTTCTTGAACAATATGATAGACAAGGGATTGATTGATCGTTTGAAAGAGGTTGTCGATACTGAATTTGTGCGTCTGCCATATACCGAAGGTGTCAAGATTCTTGAGGAGGCAGTTGCCGCAGGCAAGAAATTTGAATTCCCTGTGTATTGGGGCTGTGATCTTGCAAGCGAGCACGAACGTTATTTGGTAGAGGAACATTTCTGCAAACCGGTAATAATGACAGATTATCCCAAGGAGATAAAAGCGTTCTATATGAAGCAAAACGCCGATGGCAAGACTGTCCAAGGCACCGATGTGCTTTTCCCGCAAATCGGAGAGATTATTGGCGGCAGTGTGCGTGAAGAGGACTACGACAAGTTGATGACCCGCATAGAGGAACTTAATATCCCCATGAAGGACATGTGGTGGTATCTCGATACTCGTCGTTTTGGAACTGTGCCTCATGCCGGTTTCGGTCTCGGATTTGAACGTTTGTTGCTTTTTGTAACCGGAATGACAAATATCCGCGATGTGATACCATTCCCGCGTACTCCAAATAACGCTGAATTCTAAAGTCCGGATTTAGAATATAATAAAAAGTTGCGCCAAGGTTTTGAATTTTGGCGCAACTTTTTTGATTTTATCACGGCTCATTAGT
>CAZBUT010000216.1:0-3304 GCA_964495165.1 uncultured Muribaculaceae bacterium
GTGGGAATGTGGATAACATTGCTTGCAGTCCCGCATCAGGCTGCATGGTCAACTATCGTGACGGCATTTGTGCTTTTCCGCTTTTTTGACATGGTGAAACCGCTTGGCATCAGAAAAATGGAAAACTTCAAAGGCGGATACGGAATCATGGCCGATGATATACTCTCGGGTGTCTATGGCGCAATTGTGTTATTAATCCTACGTTATTCATTCCAATAAGATATGAAACAAGCATCAGATGATAAATTGACCAAAACAAAGCCGGCAAAAGGCCGTGGCTTCTTCCTGTTTCTCAAGGCATCGGTGTCGTCACAGATAGCCTCTTGGGTTGATATGGGATTGAGTCAGCTGCTGTTTGCCGTGGTTGGTCTTACGCTGTATGACGGCTTTTTTGCCAAAGCCATTGGTGCGGCTACAGGTGGCATTATAAATTGCTGTATCAATTACAAATGGACATTCCGTCCCGAAGATTGCAGCAAGCGCACCGTCGCTGTAAAATATGCTATTGTGTGGCTCGGCTCTCTGCTGCTAAACTCATTCGGAACAGCTGTGACAACGGGCTTTTTCAGCGATATGCCCATTCTGCAAGAGTGGGGTATAACTGAGAAATCGGTATTTTTTGTCGCTCAGCTTGCAGTGTCGCTCGTTGTGTCGATATGCTGGAACTTCATGTTACAACGCTATTTTGTGTTCAGAAATGTACCTATAAGAGATTCAATCAAAAAAGTATCATCAAAAATAAAACACCCTCATAGCAATGGAAATCAAGAAAATGTTTAAATCTATACGCGATGCGTTGCAGCAATTGATCTACAAGATTATCAATCCATTTGTTTATGGAATGATTAAAGTTGGTATCACTCCCAATATGGTGACAACAATAGGATTCCTCGGCAATGTGCTTGCTGCCGCTCTTATGGTTTATGCCGCAACAAGACCTGAGTCAGGAGAGCGTTTCTACTGGATGGCATGGTCGGGTGCGACGATTATTATATTCTCATTGTTTGACATGCTCGACGGGCAGGTGGCGCGTTTGGGAAATAAAGTGTCTAAATTCGGAGCAATGTATGACTCCGTCCTTGACCGCTATTGCGAATTGTTTACCCTTGGCGGAATAACATATTTTCTTATGGCAACCGGTTACGAAGCAGGTGCGATAATCACATTCCTCGCGATGATAGGATCTGTGATGGTGAGCTACGTGAGAGCGAGAGCCGAGGGTTTGGATATAGAGTGCAAAATAGGATTTATGCAACGTCCCGAGCGTGTTGTTGTTACCTCGGTAGCCGCTTTGGCATGTGGAATATATGGCTGCGAGGCAGATACACCCTGCTTTGACCCTATGTTGATTCTTATTGTGGCTATGGGGATAATTGCCGTGTTTGCCAATCTCACTGCGTTTGCCCGCATTGCTCATTGTCGTCGTCAATTAAACAAATAACATGAGACGCGATATAGTAAAACTGCCCACACTGCGTGAGTGTGTGATTCTTGTCGTGTGCCTGGCCGTATGGTTGTGTGTGACGGCATTCTGCATAGGAATGCGACCCGAGCATGGATTGCTTGCTTTTCTTGTTGCCGGATTGTTCCTGTTCAATGGGGCTACGCGCAGTTTTGTCGTGGCATTGATACCTTTTGCGTTGTTTGGCATATCCTATGATTGGATGAATCTTTTGCCAAACTATGAAGTGAACCCCATTGATGTAAAAGACTTGTATGACGCCGAGAAATTGCTTTTCGGAATCACGACTGCTCAAGGGGTTTTAACTCCAAATGAGTTTTTCAATATACACAATTGCCCGTTTATGGACTTCTGGGCAGGTGTGTTCTATCTCTGTTGGGTGCCTGTTCCCATTGCCTTTGGCGTAGGGCTTTACTTCTCTCGGCAGCGTCGCATATACCTGCACTTTGCTCTTGTGTTCCTATTGGTAAATCTGATTGGGTTTGCGTGTTATTACATTCACCCTGCAGCTCCGCCGTGGTATGTAATGAAATATGGATTTGAGCCGATTCTCGGTACTCCCGGCGATGTTGCCGGATTGGGGCGTTTTGATGAAATGACCGGGCTCACGGTGTTTCATGGCTTGTATTCGCGCAATGCCAATGTGTTTGCCGCTGTACCGTCGCTTCATTCTGCCTATATGGTTATAGCATTTTACTATTCGTTGCGTTCAAGATGTTCGCTTCTGCTTAGGATTCTATTTGCCGTCATCATGATTGGGATTTGGTTTACAGCGGTTTACTCCTGTCACCATTATATCATAGATGCTATATTGGGCACTCTGTGTGCAATCGTGGGTATAGCGTTGTTTGAATTGGTGTTGATGAAAATACCTGCATTCTCCCGATTCATTGACCGATACACGGCCTATATTTCGTAAAAACAATCGCAATGGGCAAGTTTGATAAGATACGGCAAGATTACCGCAATTCCTTGAAATCACTTGATACCGAGGAAACAGTCGACTTGCTGTTTTATCGCCCTATCGGCTACATGTGGGCGCTCATAGCCAAGCACCTTGGAGTGACTCCCAATGCCATAACCATCGCTTCTATATTTCTTGGCGTTGGCGCCGGCGTGCTTATGTATCCGACCGAGTTGTGGATTAATATCATCGGCATGTTGTTGCTCGTTTGGGCTAATTCGTTTGACAGTGCCGACGGGCAGTTGGCACGTATGACCAAACAGTATTCCAAATTTGGCCGCATTCTCGACGGCGTGAGTGGCGATTTGTGGTTTGTCGCGATTTACGTAGCGATATGTTTGCGGCTTAACTCCTTTTCAGAATTCTTTGGCTCGTATCCTTGGCTTATATGGTGTATAGCTGTTGCGGCAGGTGGCTGCCATGCCAAGCAAGCGGCTGTTGCCGATTATTACCGGCAGTTGCACCTTTATTTTGTCAAAGGGGTGGAAGGGTCTGAGTTGACGACAACCAATCAGATTGATGCTGAATATGCTCTTATGCCGTGGAAAGGTAATTTTTGGAAAAAACTGATAACATTTTTCTATCGCCATTATACTGCCAATCAGGAAGTGTTGACTCCTAACATGCAACGCTTGCGCCGGCGGTTGAAAGAATTATATGGTGACAATGTTCCTGCTGAATTGCTTCAACGACTCAGGGCATCGAGCCGTCCGCTCATGAAATATACCAATATCTTGACATTCAACACCCGCAGTTTTGTACTGTTTGCTGCTATTTTTGTAGGTTGTCCCGTAGCCTACTTTGTATTTGAACTGACGGTGATGAATCTGTTGCTTGTGTATATGATGTGGAGACACGAAATGATGTGCAAAAGGTAT
>CAZBUT010000217.1:0-3303 GCA_964495165.1 uncultured Muribaculaceae bacterium
AGGGGCAGTGTTGCTTATTCCATATATTCTCGGCATCGACGGCTTTTGGATATCAATAAGCGTAGCCGAATCTCTTGCTATCGTAATGAGCATCATCTTCCTTGCAGCCAACAAAAAGCGCTATCATTATTGGTAACATTGAGAGACGATTTGCTCAATTGGTGATTTATGCCTAATTTTGAGACATAAAAGCAAAGTCTAATATGAAACAAATCAGAATCGGTCTGCTCGGCCGCATAATAATAGCAATAGCATTGGGCATCGGAGCCGGATATATATTTCCTGAATGGCTGTCCAGAGTGTTTGTCACATTCAATTCTATTTTCAGTGAATTTCTCGGCTTCACGATACCGTTGCTCATCGTAGGATTTGTAGCTCCTGCCATTGCCGATATTGGAAAGCAAGCGAGCAAAATGCTGATTGCAACCGCAGCTCTCGCCTACATAGCGACATTGGTTTCAGGATTCTTGTCGTATGCCACGGGAGCGATATTGTTTCCGTCAATGCTCTCAGCCGACTCAATAGCAACAGAGATAAGCCAATCGACAGGCATTGCCCCCTACTTTACGGTAACAATTCCCCCACTGATGAATGTGATGACAGCACTTGTTCTTGCATTTGTGCTTGGACTTGGCGCCGCTCAACTGTCAAGTCATTACCTGCGCAATGTAGTGTCTGACTTCAGAGACATAATAAATATGGTTATAACCAAAGTCATTATCCCCTTGTTACCATTATATATCTTCGGCATATTCCTTAATATGACAGTCAGTGGACAAGTCGGAGGTATCTTAATGACTTTTATCACGATAATTGCAGTCATATTTGGCCTGCATGTTTTTGTTCTTGTATTCCAATATTGCGTAGCGGCTTTGTTTGCCAGAAAAAATCCATTCAAGATGCTCGCCACCATGCTGCCGGCCTATTTCACCGCCCTTGGCACACAATCATCGGCTGCAACGATTCCCGTCACATTGCGCCAAACCGTCAAAATGGGTGTAAAAAGCAATGTCGCCGGATTTGTAATACCATTATGCGCTACAATTCACATGAGCGGAAGCACATTGAAAATTGTGGCATGTGCATTGGCTTTGATGATAGCCAACGGTATTCCCTACGACTTTATGATGTTTGCCGGATTTATCTGTATGCTTGGAATTACAATGGTTGCCGCTCCCGGGGTTCCAGGCGGAGCTATAATGGCTTCATTGGGGATATTATCTTCCATGCTTGGATTCAGCGAAGCCGACAATGCCTTGATGATCGCCCTTTATATAGCAATGGACAGCTTTGGCACAGCCTGCAACGTGACAGGCGATGGCGCTCTTGCTCAAATCATAAACCGGTTCTTTGCTAAAAACTAATCACCGCACCAAGATCCGGCGCAGGCTCAGGTCTGCCAATATTGTTATATCAGGTGTTTATTCTCTCAATCGACAATGACCGGAATTGAATATTCATGTTTGATTTCGTCCATAACAAACACACTTTCAAGCGAGCCAAGGCTTTCAATTTTCCCAAGCACATTAAGAATAAACTGTTGATAATACCTCATATCGGGCGCATGAATTTTCAATAAATAATCAAAATTTCCCGATATATTATAACACTCTGCCACCTCGGGTATCTGCAAAACCACATTGGTAAAGTCTTGCGCTATATCTTGATTGACACGGCGTAATTTCACATTGCAAAACACGATAAAACCCTGATTGAGCTTATTGGCATCGACCACAGCAATATATTTTTTAATATAGCCGTTTGATTCCAATCGTTTCATCCGCTCATACACCGGCGTTGTTGATAAATGCACCTTGGCTGCAAGTTCTTTTGTTGTTAACCGGGCATTTTCTTGTAATGCCCGCAAAATCATCAAATCGATACGATCCAATTTTTCCATATCATTATTTTTAGGGTATTTTTCTTTACGCAAAATGCTTCTTAGAAAATTTTTCTGCCAACACGCAGCGCGAAATGTGCTATCAGATATTATTTTCCATACATCGACACAAAATTAGATTATTATTCCAACTTTTCAAATTTTATTGCACATAAATTCCACACAACATAACTTTGCTGAAAAAATAATTCACAACTAAAACTCATAAGTCATGGACAGAACAAAATTACACTTTGAGACTCTTCAGCTACATGTAGGACAAGAACAACCCGATCCGGCAACAGACGCTCGCGCAGTGCCTATCTATCAAACAACTTCCTACGTATTTCATAATTCACAACATGCAGCCGACCGCTTCGGCCTTCGAGATGCAGGTAATATATATGGGCGTCTCACCAACTCGACACAAGGGGTATTTGAAGAACGTGTTGCCGCTCTTGAAGGCGGTGTTGCCGGCTTGGCCGTGGCTTCAGGAGCCGCAGCCGCTACCTATGCGTTGCAAAACATTCTCTCGGTAGGCGATCACATCGTAGCAGCCGACAATCTATATGGCGGTTCATTCAATCTCATCACTCACACACTCGCCAATCAAGGGATTACGCACACTATTGTAAATGTAAATGATTCTCAAGCATTAGAATCAGCCATACGTCCAAACACAAAGGTAATATATGCCGAGACATTTGGCAACCCCAACTCAGATGTAACAAATATAGAAGCTGTAGCTGAAATAGCCCACCGTCATCATATTCCTTTAATCATCGACAACACATTTGGCACACCTTATCTGATCAGACCTATCGAACATGGCGCAGACATAGTTGTGCATTCGGCGACAAAATTCATTGGAGGCCATGGTTCTTCATTGGGAGGAGTAATTGTTGACGGAGGTAAATTTGATTGGAAGAAAGATCCCGACAAATTCCCGTCCTTAGCCAAACCCGACCCGAGTTACCACGGAGCTATATTTGCCGATGTTGCCGGAGCTGCGGCTTTTGTCACTCGCATACGTGCCGTCATATTGCGTGACACCGGAGCTACAATCTCTCCTTTTAACGCATTTATTTTACTCCAAGGACTTGAGACATTGTCATTGCGCGTAGAGCGTCATATAGAAAATGCCCTTAAAGTAGTGAAATTTCTTTCATCACACCCCAAGGTTGCAAAAGTCAATCACCCGTCACTTCCCACCCATCGCGACCACTATCTATATGACCGTTACTTCCCAAATGGCGGAGGCAGTATATTCACATTTGAAATCAACGGCGGACAAGATGCCGCTTGGAGATTTATCGATTCTCTCGAAATTTTCTCACTGCTTGCTAATGTTGCCGATGTCAAAAGTCTTGTGATACACCCCTACACGACAACACACTCACAAATGAGTCCTGTCGAATTGGCTC
>CAZBUT010000218.1:0-3296 GCA_964495165.1 uncultured Muribaculaceae bacterium
GCACCTACTCCAACTGTTAAATAAGGACTCCAGCGGCGTAGTTTCTTGTATGTTTCACCAATTCCATAGCTGAAGAAGTTAAATTCAGCCCTTGCACCCAAGTCATAAGCCCATGCATCAAATTTGTAGCTTTCACCTGATGGAAACACCATGCCATAATCGGCGCTATTGCCACTTAAAGAGGCTGCCGTAAATAATCCGCGTATTGCCCACCTTGAATCGATGATGTATCGGAATGAAGCTCCGCCTGCAAGTCCGGGGTGCTTGAATACGTTACTCTCATTAACATCGCCAAGGTAACCGCTCATGCCGATTCCCGCCCCTACGTCAAATTTGTATTTTGCCGTTTGCGCGTTAATTGAAGCCGAATTGATTACAACGGCTGCAATAACAGATATGATTACTATGGCAATTTGTCTCATTTTGGGAACTGCTATTGTTATATTACCGGTTTGAAACAGAGTCGGTTGATGACTCCGCGCCATACCGTGTTATATGTTTGACCATTGTCATTTTGACCGCCATACAAATAGATATAGGGGCATTCCCATTCTGAGATTGGAGCCGTAGCGCGTGACATTGCACCGTCGTATATGCTCCACCAACGAGGAAGCGCTTTTGGTTCGTACTCACACCAATCAGACCCGTTTGCCGAGCGTGTCAGTGTCTTGCTGAATACAAATGCCTGAGCTTTTGACATAGTTGGTATGTAGTCGGGAAGTTGCATTAAATCGTCGGCGAGAGACCAGTGCATACCTTGATCAAGGGAGATATAAACATCTTTTACAGTTTCGCCACCTTCATTTTCACCCAACATGGCAATCAAAGTCGAGTACTCTGTAACCTTCCATGTGTCAGTGTCGGTTTTGAATGAGAAGTATGGTATTACGGTCATGTTTTGACGATTGGGAAGTGGCGCTAAACTGATTTTAGCCCATGTGCTTCCGTCGTAAGCCCATGTGTCTCCTGTTAATCTTCCGTCATAGCATTTGCCTCCGACCATAAGAGCCTGAGGCTTTTCGCTCCATTTAGTCTCAAACAGAAGTAATTGGCTTGTTCCGGAAATCGGGAAATCAAGATCGGCAACAACCGATTCCGATGCCGGGTATGTAACATGATAATAATTGTTGTCACGTTTTTCTATTCCGAGCAAAGTCGTTTCGTAACCGCCGTATATGTGATGCCATGCAACTCCACATGCCGACCATTCATATCCATTGGGCGAAGTGTATAGATTTCCGTTCTCATCAAGAATGTATAATGCATCATCGGTGGCAGAAAAAGAGTTTAGGTCGGGAGTAAATTGGAATGTTACATATTCAGTGTTCCACGTTGCGTTGTCATCGCCCGGGTTTTCGCTGACAGCCATGCTGTAGCGTGATGTGAGACGAGTAAGGCAGAATATTTTGTCATTAAATTCGACTGTTTTCTGTTCGGCAGGTACGCTGAACAAAGAAGGGAGATTGCGACGTGCCAATTTGTTCCAATAGAGGGAGTCGGGCTTCATTTGGTGAACGTTTACATGGATTTTATAATCACGCTGCTCCAAAAGATCGAGAGACACAATGTGAAGTGTCACAGGACCGTTGCTGAAGTCAATACTATCTGTCGAATTTTCAAGATAGTTTATTGTCGTGTCGCTTTGATTCTCGCGAGTGATGATAAGGTCGGCGGCAGCGCACCCCGGAGTACCTATTGTTACAAGCAAACGGCTGATGTCGGTGCCGTAAGGCAAAGAATCTGCATTATATATCAAAGCTTTATCCAAATCTATGGAAAAATATACAGAGTCTAAGTTCTCAAGAATATCGTCATCGGCATTTAACGAAAAAGATGTTACAGCCGTGCTGGAAGATGATGATGTGCTATCGTAGCTATCGCTGTCATCGTTACAAGATATAACTCCGATAGTTGCTATCGCAAGAAACAGATAAAAAGGAAATTTCTTCATTATAAGATATTATTTTACAAGATGCAAAGTTAAGAACAATTTCCTGAATACGGCTTACTCGATGTGCTAAAATTGCTGTAATAGCTGGCAAGAATTACTAAACAAAGTTACAGCACCGACTTTTACGGTGCTTTGAAACGGTTTTTGTGGATTTTGTAAATGCAGTGTATGTTATTTTGCCGTTTCGTGATTTTCGTAAAAAGAGATTAAATTGCCGTCAACTTCTTCGACGAGGCTTGGCGATTTTGCAATAAAAGGAGCTTGTATACGACCTTTGTCACGCAGTTCAATCGGAGATGTCTCTACTCTGGCCGTGTCCCAGAGGTCTTTTTTAATAAAAGAATGGAGCAATGTAGCCCCTCCCTCTACGAGCAAAGATGTTATGCCGTATTTATATAATGCGGTCATGCACTCAGAGAGATTTTCATCGCAGTCGATTTTAAGCCATTCGGTGTGGCGGTCAATTTTTTTGTGAGGAAGCGAGCCGAGATATATAGGCTTTTGATGAGCTTGGAATATGTGGGCTTCCGGTGAAATGATGTTGCCGTGATCCATGATTATGATGCGAGGGGAATTGCCGTCCCATAGGCGTGTATCAAGGCGAGGATTGTCGGTTGTAATTGTGTTGCTTCCGGCAATAATGGCGTCATGCTCGGCTCGTAGGCGGTGCACAAGCATAGATGTTATCGGTGTAGAAAATTTTGCCGATGCTTCATTGGGCATTCTGCGGTGATCCATGAATCCGTCTTTGCTTTGTGCCCATTTGAGCGTTATCATAGGTCGTTGCATTGTGTGTGATATAATGAAACGGCGGTTGAGTGCACGACATTCATCGGTCAATACGCCTGTAACGACTTCTATACCGGCGGCTTTGAGCATGGAGATGCCTCTACCGCTCACTTTGGCAAATGGGTCGGTACACCCCACGACAACACGTGGAATCTTGCTGTCAATGATAAGTTGTGAGCAGGGAGGGGTCTTGCCGTAATGAGCACAAGGCTCAAGTGTGACATATATTGTTGAATCTTGGAGCAGAGCGCGCTCTTTGACCGAAGCAATAGCATTTACCTCGGCATGTCCGCTACCACACTGGCGGTGGTAGCCTTCGCCAATGATTTTCCCTGATGAATGTACAATGACTGCGCCCACCATTGGGTTGGGGGAAGTGTGAAAACGTCCGTTGCAGGCAATCTGCAGGGCTCTTCGCATGTATTTTTCTTCAACGATAATCATGTTGTGGCTATAATAAAAAAGTCCTCGCAATCATTGTGATTATGAGGACTTATCGTGTGTACTCGAAGCGGGACTCGAACCCGCACAGCCGCAATGGCCAAAGGATTTTAAG
>CAZBUT010000219.1:0-3292 GCA_964495165.1 uncultured Muribaculaceae bacterium
ATAGGGGATTTCAATGTCGCCTTCGGTTCCGTCAGTTATAAAATGATTCGACACTAATTCCCGAGTGGTAACATCTATAATACCATAAGTAACAGTATTTTCTTCAGCTGCATTATTCCATTCAACACTATAAAAATAAAGGGAGTCTCCTTGTATACACATTTCAGAACATGGGACATCAAGTGTATCAGTAACTATCATTTTTCGCGAAAATCTGCTTTCTTTTTCCAGAACAAAGAGTTTTGAGCGTATAGATCCATAATTTCCACGTGAAGTCACCCACAGTTTGCCATATTTATCGGCTCTAATACGGTGCAAATTGATACCTACCGGTATCTTCTCAACTTGTGTCATTCCATACATTTCCACGACAGAAACCGTGTAGTCATATTTAGGCACTCTATATCCGCCCGAATTTGCCACATAAATATATTCGCCCAATATTTCAAGCTCATCGGGCTGGTATCCTACTGTGCATTTACCTTTTATTGCAAGAGAAGCAGTGTCTATTTTATACACCGCCCCAAGTTGCGCATCTGGATCGATTGCGACAGGACCAACATAAGCACTCACATAGGCATACCCTTTGTCAAATTTTATATAACGGCAGTTTGGTATATCTATCTGCCCTATTCTCACAAGAGTTCTTGCGTCCATAACCTCTACTTTGTGCGAGCAATTAATCACAGCATAAAGTTTGCTGCCGTATATCTGTATATCATTACCCACATCTCCGAGTTCCTTTATTATCGTTGGATTGCGCTCTGCATACATGTTTCTTACATAATAGGCATTTTTGAAATCCACATAATCAATCGTCGCCTTATTGCTGCCCATATTGCCTTCGTTAAGCAAGTACATACCAATGGGATCAGCATCAACATCGGTATTGAATGGCAAAATATCATACTCAGTGGGCACCACGAGTTCGTCATCTCGACAACTCGTGATACCGCAACAGAGTAGTTCCAAAAAGATTATGATTAAACAAAAGTTTTTCATAGAGTTTACACATCATAGTTCAACAATAATACCAAACCGATAATTGCGTTTTGGCATCGGATAATTCAATATCACGTCATAATCCTGGGCAAACAGATTATTTATTTCGACCGTTGCTTTAAGATTAATATCGTTTATTTTAAAGGTCCGCATCAGTGAAACATCACTTGTGTACCACGGCTGAGTATAATTATAGCGTATATTCTCTTGCTGATTATATCGTTCACCGGTATATATATAGCTATAATTAAAGTGCCATCCACGCCAATCAAGCATCAAAATTGCCGATCCGCTGTGCCACGGAATATATGGAATCTGATGTCGGTAATAGTTATCGGCCGGATTGGTTACATCGATAGCCTCTTGATAGGTATATTGGAATTTGGTTGTAAAATCGACATTATATGGCAACGAGAATGTTGCGCCAATTTGTGCGTCGATACCTTTAATTTCCACCTTTCCGAGGTTTAGCATTGTCCACCGGAATTGTTGTCCTTTGGGATATGCGACGATTTTGTCTTTAACATCATTATAGTAAACGTCGGCTCCTATTCTAAAGAATTTAAACCAACTGTCTTTTCGCTCGATATCATACAATAAACCTACATTGTATTGAGTCGCAGTTTCGGGTTTAAGATAGGCATTACCCATATCGGTGTAGTACAAGTCATTAAATGTAGGCATACGATAGCTGCGTTTGTAAAACGCTCTCACAACGAAATTTGGTTTTCTGAAAGGTTTATATGAGAGAAACACCCCCGGAGTGAATTTCACTTTATCGGGAGCAGAATCTCGATCACGCTGCTCCTCACTTACATACGTCATCAACGCCGATGCCTGCATTTTCAAACAGTTTCCTACTGAAAATGCGGTTGCTGCCGACAACCAATGAGTTGTGCGTTCTACATTCATATATTCCGACAAACCGTTCCATTGAAAATCATAGGCCATTGAAACCTCCCAATTACGCAAAAGTTCATATTTGTTTGCCCATGATATATACACTTCTTTTTGCTTATATGTATTATCAACATGAATCAACTTGTCGTCGTTATTCACATATCGCGTGTGGTCAAATGCATATTTTGCATTGATTTTCGCACTTAATTTAGATGTAATATCATACTCAAACATTCCCTGTACAAAAGAGTTTCTGTCCCACAGGCGTTCTCCTCGACGCCACACATTGTTTACTATCGCCCCGGGCACTCCGCGCTCTGAATTGTAATGATATAAATAAACTTTCCAGCGTCCTTTTGGCAAAAAGCCATGAATACCGCCTTCAAATCTCACTGCATCAAGATCTCCGTTTTCCCTCACGGCAGTTGTATCATAAGCCAACTCGCCCGACGGTGTCACGCGACGGTAACGGAACTTATATTTCCCCGACGCATTCATCCACTCTGCGTTAAAACTCATGCTTAAAGTGCGACTCAACTTATATTCATAAGTTATTGACGGATTAAACACATCAAACGAGCCAACTCTCAATCCCACTCGCAGATGACTCGTTTCGCCGTCTTTAAATTTAGGAAACCTTGTAGTAAGATAAATCGATCCTGCCGATCCAAACTCACGCGCCGATTGAAAAATTTCGCTTTTTTGTCCATTATAAAGCGATACAGCCTCTATATTTTCAAGTGAATATTTTCCCAAATCCACTTGACCGTTTTGGGCGTTGCCAAGTTCAATTCCATTATAATAAACACCCATGTGATTTGTTCCCATTGAGCGTATATTCACTGTTTTTATACCACCGACTCCGCCGTAATCCTTCAATTGCACTCCTGAAAAATACCGCAACGCATCGGCTACACTATGAGAGCGCAACGATTCCAATTCTTTTCCTCCAAGCACTTGTGCCGGTATCACCTCTTTATATGACTGAGCTGTCACAACCACTTCTTGAAGCCTTTGAATGCTGTCAAGTCGCGACTGCGCATTTAAATCATGGCACAAGATCGTCAACATGACGAATGCAACAAATCCACCTGAGACGAATGCCTTTTTATCCATTTTGACCTGTTTTTGTTTAATTTCGTCAAAACAGCTTGGAGGCATGGCTATCGATAAGCCACAACATGGCAACGCATCTTAATACGTTGGGCAGAAAAGATTAAAAAGAAGACAGTATAGTTACAATTGTCTTGACTTTCCAAAGCTCATACCTCGTAAGCTATTGAAACATTTTAATTGTACCGGCAGGTCTTCTGACTTGTTTCCATCGACCGACTGCCTTCCCAAGATGCTCTAAATCTCAGTGGCTTACAGAATGTCGGTGATGCCATGC
>CAZBUT010000220.1:0-3286 GCA_964495165.1 uncultured Muribaculaceae bacterium
TTATCGCTAATCACCAAATTTTCAACTAATTATATTTCATCGAACTCACGTTAAATTAAACCTTTTGTCGTTTAATTGTTCTAATCGAATAAAGAGTTTAATCATTTAAATCTATCTGTTATGAGACGTTTATTAAGAAGCATTACAATTGCCTTTATTTGCGGAATATTGGTTATTCCCTCAGTAGATGCACAAAGCCGTCGAGGCAGTGGCGACAGTAACCGTACTGAACGCACCGAGAATCGTAGTAACAGAGGAAAACGCCCATCGGCATCAAATCACTCCCGAGGCAGAGATAGCAGAGGACGTAATCGCAATAACCATAACACAAATAAGCCTTCAGATAATCGCGACAGAAACAGAGGCGGACATCGTGGGCATCAAAACATAAACCAAAGAGCGGAAAGACCAAGACAAGTCGCTCCTCCAAGACGGCAACATCGTCCCCGTGTAGCGCCGTATCATCGCCCGACCCCTCCGCCTTCATTCCGTCCGCATAGAGGTTGTCCCGTTTTACACGGCATATTGGGGCTGACATTTGGAACTGCCATAAATTTATCTCTCGATTATTTGTATAACAACGGTTATGTGGTTGATGGGTATGCCGACAATGTCGTTTATCTGCGTAATGTTAATCATTTGTCGCTGATATGGCCCGATGCAGAATTGTATTATGGTCCTGCCGGTTTGCTTGGATCAAGATTTGCCTATTCGACAAATCACTATGACCGCACTCGCTACAACCGTTTGTATTCAACATTTGTCACACGCTATGGTGCGCCGGTAAGCTATCGTGCTGTAAACAACGGATTTGCTGCTACGTGGTTTGGGTATGACAATGGTTATATTACACTTGAGTTTTCACCGGGTTATAGCTCAGGAGGTCAATTACGCTACTACACGACCCTTACAATAGGTAATTAATAAGTGTGGGTGACTGCGAGTGTCAGAACACTGATAGTGGCAGTAGGCACGGCTTGGTGCAATGCATTACAGCATGCCAATAGAGTAGCTCCGGTTGTAATAACGTCATCGACGATGAGAATGTGTTTGTTCTCAAGCTCGGTGGCGTTTTTTATGGTGTATATTCCTTGAGCGTTAATCCAACGGCTGTAACTGTTTTTCTTTGTCTGAGATGAATGCCCGCGTGATGCCACGATGTTGTTGCCTACGGGAATACCTGTCATTTTGTTAAGTCCATGAGCTATGATTTCGCTTTGGTTATAGCCGCGAGTGATGCGTTTAAACCGATGTAACGGTACTGGGATTATTAAAGAAATATTGTCAAAAAAGCCGTCTTTGGAAATTTCATTGGCAAATTTTTCTGCCAAATGTCGGGCTATAACAGGTCGATTGTTGTATTTTGCCTTATGAATGAGTGATGCATATTTGCTTTCACGATAGTAGTAAAAATATCCGGCGGCTCGTTCAATCGGAACATTTCCGGCAAGGCGTTGATGTATGATGTTGAAGGTGTCGTTATGCGCTTTCACGCGAGGCATGTTTATGTCGCATTTTAGGCATAATACTTTTTCACCTTTCACGAGAGATGTGCCGCATACTTCACATACCTCGGGAAAGAATATACGCATTAGTGCTTTGCTCCACTCGGTTATTCCTCTTGTATCCATTTTCTGCTTTTGATAGCTTCTATTGCCAATGTCGGATCAAATCCCCGTGATAATGCAAATCTGAACATTCGTGTCTTACCGTCAAAACAATCGGGGTCGTCAATTGTTTTGGCTTTAGACCGCAGAAGGTCTATGAGTGTTTCTTCATATTCCTCATCGTCTATCTCATCAAGAGCGTCATTGATGACCTCTTTGGGTATGTGCTTTTGAGTCAGCCAACGGGAGATTTTGGCTTTTCCCCAGCGATTAAACCGGAATTTATCGCGAGTGAATGCCGATGCAAAACGGGTGTCATCGATATATCTGTTGTCAATAAGGTGGTCGATGATTTTTTCAGCGGTCGATTGCGGAATTTTCCACATATATAGTTTCCTCCGTATATCTTCGGTGCATTGTTCGCTACGGGCGCACAATGATTCAAGCCGCATTAACGCTTCTTCTGGGGTTATTTCTTTTTTCATCTGTCGTATTGTTTTGTTGCCGATGTTATGCGGTCAAGTCCTTGCATATCTTTTCGCGTTGTAACATTATCATAATGTAGTTGAAGCAGCATATCTTCCAGCCCTTTGGCGTATATCGGATTTATTTCAAAGTAAAGTTTTCCTCCCGGTTTCAAGGCCGAAATGCCATAAGTGGCTATCGCTTTGTAAAACTTGAGCGGATCATCATCGGGAACAAATAGCGCGCTCCATGGTTCGTGATTCAGTACATTCAACGGCATATCTTGTTGCTCATGTCGGGCGATATATGGTGGGTTGCTTACGATTATATCATAAATCGGGGAGTGGGGTAGTGAGAGTTGCAAGGCGTCTTGTTGTCTGAATTTTATTTTTGTTTTAAGAACTTTGGCGTTCTCCTTAGCTACACTAAGAGCTTTTGGGCTAATGTCGATGGCTTCTACTATCGGAAACTTCATTGTACGGGCAAGAGATATGGCGATGCAGCCTGAGCCGGTACCGATGTCGAGAATGTGCAAATCACTTCCCTGATTCTCTTTGACGATAAGATCTATGAGTTCTTCGGTTTCTTGCCGGGGAATGAGTGTGTCGGGTGTCACTTTAAATGTGAGTCCGTAAAAATGGGCATTGCCAAAAATATATTGAATAGGTTCGTCTTGTAAAAGGCGATACGTTACTTCAAGTGCTTTATTTTCGATATATTCAGATATTTCTTCATCGCTGTGTAATATCAAGTCAACAGCATTGTAGCTTTTGATATTTTCAAAGATAATACGCACCAGCCATTGTGCTTCACCTTTCCCGTATTTCGGGGCGAGTTGCAATAGCATGTTGTCGATGATGTTTTTGAGAGTAGCCATGATGCAAAGATATAAGAAACCGCGCGATTGTATGAAATAAAATTTAAACAACTTAGAAGCTGTTTAAATTTTATTGAAAAATATTTTTATGCAAACATATAATTTAGTGTAAATCAGTAGGTTAATTGAGGTATTATTCGTAACTTTATGAGTACCAATCAATTAAAGTTATGGAGCAATATTCAACCAACCTTACTGATAAACAGTGGCAAGTTATAGAAAAAATCATTAACCCACAAGAAAGAAAGCGAAAATATTCTCTCCGAGGCATTATGGACGCAATATGGACGCAATATTATACACTCTTAAAACCGGTTGCCAATGGCGTATGCTTCCC
>CAZBUT010000221.1:0-3279 GCA_964495165.1 uncultured Muribaculaceae bacterium
GCTGTCTATGATGAGTATTCATCAAAAATTAACAGCAAGATGACCGATGAAGAATTATTCTTGGTGTGTGCCGATATGCTTGAGGAGCTAAAGGACGGACATACAAATCTGTCATCTCCTTTCATAACATCGTATTATCGAAAATGGTGGAGTGATTATCCTCAGAATTATGATGAGCGTATTATTCAAGAGTATTATTTTAATTTCAATTATCGTTCATTGGGCGATGTCGATTATGGAATACTTCCTCAAAATATAGGGTATATGCATTATGGGAGTTTTTCTTATGGGCTTGGAGAAGGAAATATAGATCATATTCTTGCTTACTTTGCAACGTGTGATGCTCTCATAATCGATGTGCGCAACAATGGGGGTGGAAATCTTACGAATGTAGAACCCATTGTGCGTCGATTTATAACCGAACGCACTCTTGCGGGATATATTTGCCATAAGACAGATGCCGGACATAATGATTTTTCTGAGCCATACGCCTATTATTATAATCCGGCGGAATCGGGTCGTATAATGTGGGGGAAACCTGTCGTTGTACTCACCAATCGCAGTACATTCAGCGCAGCAAATGATTTTGTGTCGTTTATGAAACAGTTGCCACAGGTGACAATAATAGGCGCGACCACAGGTGGCGGTTGCGGGATGCCTTTTTCTTCGGAGTTGCCGTGTGGTTGGGGAATACGATTTTCGGCGTGTCCTATGTATAATGCTGCCGGTGAATTGACTGAACTTGGAATTGCTCCTTCAGACGGGTGCGCTGTGGATATGGACATGTCGGCAATTATTTCAGGGCATGATTCTATCCTTGATTTTGCAATTGAATATCTCTCAAATTAGTTTTTAAGGGAATAAAAGTGCACGGTCGCGGTTTATTGCCGGATTGACAATTTCCTCCGGAATGAATTTCCAATGATTGAGCGGTTTTGGGTCAATTGTGCCTTCTGATTCAATTTGTTTCATGAGATGATAACGCAAGTCTATGTCTGTCGACCAGATTATGCGCGTTGATAGCTCGTCTGCCGGTATTCCGGCACCTTTTGTCAACAGATTGCCTCCTCCGTTTCCACGATAGGAGTTTATCGCTACTTTATATATTGAGTCGTTGTTGAACGTTCTGCCGTCGGCTAATCCTGAAATGACTATGCGATTTCCTTGTGGTTTAGTTACATCAACGGTGTAATGAATTCCGGCTGCAGAGTCAAAATTATATGTTGGATTTTTGAATCTGTGTTTGCCGTCGTCGGTGGTTATGGTTTGCAACAAGTTGTCTTCGGCTGAATTCATTGTGTTTATCCATAAATCGTAACTCATTTCAAGGTAGTCTTTTATCTCTTTACCAGAAAGTTCCATTACATATAGCATGTTCTCAAATTTGTAGAGGTTAAACATGTCGCTCATGTGAATGTCTCCTTCCTTTATGGCTGCATCGTATGATAATGGTGCTGCCATTGAAATGTCGGCGTTTGAAAGTTTTAATTGAAGTGAGTGTATGAAGTCGATAAATGCTGAAGGACCGAAGTATGCGTCACGTGTAGTTATTGTTTTCGCGCAATATCCGATTTTCTGAGATACGAATTTTTCAATGTTATTTCTTGCATTTGAAAATTTTGAATTGAAGTCTTCGGTCGGTTGCAGGTTTTTGACCCATGGAAGTTCTGTGGTGATAGATTTGTCAATGATTGTGTTATTGCATATAGTGAATACCACATTGGCAACTGCCACAGAATTGGCGTTGTTGGCCGGGTTGAGCAGATATACTTCTTTGCCTGTGGATTCGTTTATAACAGTCTCTTTGCAGCGACTGTGGTCGTGACCCATAAATATAATGTCAAATCCTGGGACTTCACGTGCAACTTTAACAGATGCATTTTCGCAGTATTCGCCGGTTGATATTTCACTATTTGCTCCGGAGTGAAATAATCCGACAATAAGATCCGGCTTTTCGCTCGATTGTATTATGGAAATCCATTTGCGGGCTGTTTCAACCATATCGTCAAATTGCAGGCCGCTCCATAGCTGTTCGGGCAACCAGGCAGGGATTGCGGGGGTGACAAGCCCAAGTACTGCTATTTTTAGTCCGTGCCGATTGATGATAGTATATGGCTTGAGGTAGGTTTTACCTGTGTCTTTATTGATTATGTTGGCTCCAAGTACGGGGAATTGGCATTGTGAAATCCAACGGTCGTAAACCTGGTGTCCTGTTTCTATGTCATGATTACCCACTGTTGCGGCATCATATTTCATATAGTTCATCATCTCGGCCGCAAGGTGTGGCGAAATTGTATCAATGAAGTTATAATAATATACCGTAGGCTGCCCTTGTAATATGTCGCCATTATCAAGCAATATAATATTTTCCCTATTGTTTGCCTCGCGTTGCTTTTCTACGAATGCTGCTGCTTGCGCCAAACTTCCGTTCCACGTACGGCGGTTGATGAAGTCGTAAGGGAAAAAGTTGCCGTGAACATCGGTAGTCTCAATTATCTTTATTGAGATTTTTGTGGTGTCGTTTTTTGTCGGGATATTTGCGCTTGCCAGCGTCATGCTAAGTAAAAATAACAATGTGATTTTTAAACGGGCCATAATGTATTATGAATTATTTTTTGTTTTCGATGTAGAGACATCTGATCTTTCCGACAGGAAGGTTGCCTTCAAGTTTGATCGGAATTCTGTTGGCATCGGCTGAGATCCAAGATTCAATGTCGTCAGATGATTTTTTGCCGTCATCGGTAGTGAAGCGAAAGCTGACATGATATGTGTAATATATTTTGCCGTCAACTTTAACCGATTTGAATCCATTGTATTTGATGCGTAACAATTCTTTCTTCTTTCCTGAGAAGATATTTATAGTGTTTGATTCTCCGGTTTTCATGCTTGGAAAATCAAGTGTGCGCAAATAGTAAAATACGCTCAGCATGTCAACAGTCGGTCCTGTCGCTTGCAGTGTGAGTTGTTCTGTTGTCACAGGCTTGTCGTCACCTTTCTGTCTGTGTCGTGTGCATGAACCTGTGTATTCGTTATTTGAGAGCGTGTATTCAATGATGTCATTGGTGTATTTGCCGTCTTCATGTGCGATTTTTTCATATCGCAAAGGAATGATGTCATGAGTCATATCGCTCAGAAGCGTATCTCTTACCTTGTATATGCGGTCGGCCCATGGCTCTGAACGGGCAATTAGGGTTGCGTGGTAATTGTTGCCGTTGTTGCGTAACGATATTGTCGCTCAGCCGCCCTGTGTGTTAACAAGCCCCCAGTTGTACCTTATTT
>CAZBUT010000222.1:0-3269 GCA_964495165.1 uncultured Muribaculaceae bacterium
TTTATCGCTAATCACCAAATTTTCAACTAATTATATTTCATCGAACTCACGTTAGTTTAGAGTCGGGATTTTGTGGGGTGACCGGCTCCGATTCCTTTGTAGCGTGGTTTTGCTGCATTGAAGTGATAACGTATTGTTAATGACAAATCGCGAGTATCGTAAATCTTTTCCACTGCCGAGACGCTGATTGCATCATACAACGTAAACTGCTGTCGCCATGTGCCAAACAAATCATTCAATGAGAGTCGCATATCTAATGTTTCTCGGGCAAAAGATTTGTATAATGCAACGTTGCATGTCCAATAGCTTCCCAAATAGAGATTGTCGCCATTGCCTGAGGTGCGAGCCGACAAATCAACATTAAGCAGGACGGCGTAGGGGAGTCGTATAGCATTGTTGAACTTAAAAATGCCAATAGGTTTATTTAATTTCAAGAGCGTATTGTTATGCTTCAGTTCAAAATCGGTTTTGCTCAATGCCACCATTAATGCCGGTTTCCAACAACCAATTGCCGGAGAATAGTATGCCATAGCCGTATAAGAGTTAAACCGAGGCATGTTTTCCATTATAAGCAGTGTTGCTTCGGGATTGTCGGGATATTGCATCGTTTGCCACATGAAATAGTTTTTTGTTGAGTGATAATTGAGTTCCACTACAAGATCTTTCCAAATGACCGATGCTGTGAGATAATCTCTATACACGGGCAGCAGGTTGGGGTTACCGCTTTCGTAACTGTAGCGGTCAATATATTTTACCGCAGATCTCAATTGTTCAAATGCCGGACGAGTTGTCTTTCTTGAGTATGAGACTTTTGCATTGACATTTCCAAATGGAAGCGCGACACCTGCCGACGGTGCAATATCGGTATAACAACGGCTTCTGTCTTGTTGTTGAATACCGGAAATATAAAACCGCGAGTCGGTATATTCCCAACGCAATCCGGCTGAGATTTGAGCCTTGCCAACTTTTTGTGTCGCGTCAACAAATAAGGCTGTAGTTGTTTCCTGTATTTTTGTATCGTTGCCTGTAATGTAATCGGCATTGCTTTGATATAAATCGGTACGGTTAATATCACTGATCTCTGTCCCGAAATTTAAATTTCCGCTTGCAACAGGCAGAGATGCCGCAACGTTTGCAGCCAACAAACGATTGGCAACATTGTTGTTTGTCGTAAAGTATCGAGCTGCATTTGTCACTGAAAGTTCCGACTCAACTCCTTTGCGATCGTTTATTTGCCAAATAGCATCGAGATTTGCAGTAAGATTCCAATCTGACATTTTCCCTGCATAGTATGCACTGAACATGTGCTGTCGATTGTGTGCCGTGATTTCTGAGCTATTTTCAAGTTCATCGGAAAGAATATCCTCAACAAGCCTCAATGAGTGAGAATCGTAGTATCCCGATTCCTGGCGCAATGCAAAATCATAATAAAATCCGCAATTGAGGTTGCCGCGTGTGTAATTCATGCCCAATCGGCCTTGATACACCGGATATTTTGTGTATTCTTGTGCCTCATTGTCTCTTGTAATATTTCCAGAGTTAAATTGTTGAGATGTGTGGCTGTGATATGCAGTACGTTCACGGTAATTCTCATAATTTACATTGCCAAAGAAATCATATCCGCCAACGCGATAGTTAAAATCCAATTGCTCAAAGAGATATGCATAATGTTTGTAGCCCAATGTTGTTCGGTCGTTTAACGACAGACCTTCGCCAACAGGTGCAATCGTTTTTATGCGTATCACAGCATTTATCGTGGAGGCATATTGCACCCCCGGGGTTGTGACTATATCTACCGTCTCTATTTCTGATGACGACAACCTTTCAAGTTCAGACAGGTCGTGCACCTGCCTCCCGTTGATATATACTGCGGGAGAGCCTTTACCCAAGACCTCAATCCCTTGCCCTGACTTTGCGACAAAAGGCATCTTCCCGATCAAATCAGATGCACTCCCGCTGTGAGCAAGATATGAGCCTTTTATTGCTACACTTATGCCGTCGTTTTTCAATTTTGCAACAGGACGAAAACCTTTGACTTCAATCTCGTCCAATATGATTGCATTGGGTATCAACGATACAATACCCACATCACCTACCGGATTGTCAATATACATATCATTAAAACCCATATAAGAGATGCGCATGATAACGGAATGAGGCATAGAATCACGAAATTCAAACTTTCCGTATGTGTCTGTCACCGTTCCTGCAATGTAAGTCGAGTCAAGCGAAGACAACAATGTGACATTTGCAAATTCTACCGGACTCTCCACCTCGTCAACTACAATTCCACTAACTTTTATGTCGGTTGCCCACAATGTGTAGCATCCTGAGCTGAACGCAAGTCCAACCAATAAATTTCTCAAAAACATATATTTACAAGTTAATTATTATAATCCTCCCGTCACAATCCAGTTCCCGTTTTTGTTTTTACTCATCGACAGGTTATGGTTCTTGATACAGCCGTTGCGAAGTTGAAGCCGATAGGGGACATACATTGTATTTACATCATTGCCCGACTGAAATTGTTGCCCCACGCTCAACAACACAGCTCCGCTGAATTCCTCCTTATAAAACGCATCTGAAATCGAAGGCGATATAACACAATCCAAGACCGTACTGTCCCAAGACCTCATCGCGCTAAGCACAACTGAAGCCGCTTCAACCGGACTCAACCCCGGCAGCCCGGCAAGATTATCAGCAATGTCGATAAATCTTATGCAGGAAGGAGTTTCTGTTATTGCCGGTCGCAATACACCATAATTGACTCCGGATATTCTAAGAACTTCTATCTCATCGTTACCGGTGAAGATCTTGACCGATGCCAATTTGAGTCTCTTGGTCTCTGCATCGAAAATGTAGGTTCTCTCATTTTCCGACTCCGGAATCGACCGATTGAGCTTATAAGGATTTTCAAAATTACCTTGTGGGCGTGCATGTACAGTGAGGTGTAGCTCCTCGCCATGTTTCGTTACATGATATTCATTGCCTACGCCCGACAGACACTGTTCCAATTCAGATTGCAATATTTCGTGAGGCGAAAGAAATATTGCAAGATAACCAAGCAGTTCATCACTCGCATCCTCGTTATAACGCCACCCGATATTCATATTTTTTATCCACACCGATGTGCCGAAATTATCACCGACGGCTACACGTCCGCCTTTGTCAACGCGCCACCGCATCATCGAGTCCCTGCGTGAGACATTGATTATATGCCGCACAAAATCCTCATTCATATCAATAAATGCGAAATTTTCGATCTTCCG
>CAZBUT010000223.1:0-3267 GCA_964495165.1 uncultured Muribaculaceae bacterium
GAACGATTCAGATACAAAGCGACAAAATCGGTGCAAGTGCAAAGCCGCATAAAACAACTCGCCAGAATTGAACGTATTGAAGTTGATGAAGTTGATACGTCTCATCTCAATTTGAAATTTCCGCCGGCTCCCCGCTCGGGAGACTACCCTATCATAGCCGACAACGTTGGTAAAAAATATGGGAACAACCAAGTATTTGACAATGCCACTTTCACCATAAAACGAGGTGAGAAGGTAGCATTCGTAGGGAAAAACGGCGAAGGTAAATCCACGCTTGTGAAATGTATAATGAATGAAATTCCTTATACAGGAAACCTGAAAATCGGTCACAATGTAAAAATAGGATATTTTGCCCAAAACCAAGCCCAACTGCTTGACGGTGAAATAACCGTTTTTGACACCATAGACCGAGTTGCAGTAGGCGACATACGCACAAAAATAAGAGATATACTTGGTGCATTTATGTTTGGAGGTGAAGCATCTGACAAAAAAGTCAAAGTATTGTCAGGAGGCGAAAAAACGCGTCTCGCCATGATAAGGTTGTTGCTCGAACCGGTAAACCTGCTCATTCTTGACGAGCCGACCAACCACCTCGACATGCGCACAAAAGATATTCTCAAACAAGCCATAAAAGACTTTGACGGTACTGTCATAGTTGTGTCCCACGACAGAGAGTTTCTCGACGGTCTGGTAGAAAAAGTATATGAGTTTGGCGGAGGAAAGGTGAGAGAATGCCTCGGTGGAATATACGAATTCCTTGAAAAAAAGAAAATTGCGACATTGGCAGAACTGGAGCTATCAAAATCTTCCACTAACAATAAAAAAGAGGTCTCCAACGCCAAAGACATTACACAAGAGAATAATCAAGCTAAACCAAAACTAAGCTACGCCGAGCAACGCGAGCGGGAAAAAGCCGTGAAACGTGCCGAAAAAGAGGTAGCCAAGGCCGAAGCCGAAATATCACGTATTGAGAACGAGATTGCCCAAATAGAAGCAAAAATAGCGGCAGGCGAGGTTGACAATGACATTTTCAACCAACATGCAGCCATGAACAAGCAACTTGAAAACGCTATGAGCATATGGGAACTCGCGTCAATGGAATATGACGAAATAAAAAACATTCAAATATAAACCATTTAATTAACAACACGACAAAATGAAAAAGATTTCTTATGCAGTTTTGTCTATCGCTTTTGCTTCAACGATAACAATGTGCACAACAAACACCCCCAAAGGAATCGACCGAGCTAATCTTAATGACTCGATCGCCCCTCAAGACGATTTTTATGAGTATGCATGTGGCGGCTGGATGAAAAACAATCCACTTAAGCCCGAATTCTCTCGTTTCGGAACATTTGACCAACTTGGAGAAAACACACGCGAACAAGTAAAATCGCTCGTTACCGGATTAGATAGCAAAAATGCCATTCAAGGCTCTGCCGCTCAGCAAATAGGCGACCTCTACGCCATGGGCATGGATAGTGTGAGCTTAAATGAACAAGGGGCAAATCCGGTACTTAAAGATATTGAAATTATCAACACTACCGCCCGCAAAGATCTAATCGAACTTATGGCAACAATGGTAGGTGTTGACGCGTTTTTCGGTACTGGCGTAGATGCCGACATGATGAACTCCAACATGAACACCATGTATTGGAGTCAAGGCGGTCTCGGTCTTGGGGACAGAGATTACTACCTGGAAGACAGCGAGAACACAATCGCCATCAGAAATGCCTACAAGAGTTACATCAAAACAATCACAGGACTTGTGGGATATGACTCCATAGCCCAACAGCGTGTAGTTGAAAACGTCATGAGAATTGAAACAGCATTAGCTCAAGCCGCTATGTCTCGCGAGGAATTACGCGACCCGGCAGCCGGCTACAATCCTATGACTTTGGAACAAATCGCAAAAGAGTTCCCCAATGTTGACATGCGTCGCTACTTTGCAAAACAAGGTATCGACAGCATCGATACAATCATTATCGGTCAACCCAAATCACTTGCAGCAGTCAACGAAATTTTAGGGACTGAAAGCGAAGATGCCTTACACGATTATTTTGTCGTAGGCTATCTGGCATCAGCCGCCAATTACCTCAGCGACGATTTCATCAATGCCAATTTTGAACTTAGAAAAGCCATTTCCGGTGTTCAACAATTGCAACCACGCTGGAAACGTGCACTCGCCGTACCCAACGGTATGCTCGGCGAAGCTCTCGGTCAACTCTATGTGGAGAAATACTTCCCGCAATCATCTAAAGACAAGATGCTTGACCTCGTAAACAACTTGAAAGAAGCTCTTGGCCAACATATCGATGCTCTCACTTGGATGAGCGACTCAACAAAAGCGCAAGCTCAAGAAAAGCTCGCCACTTTTACCGTAAAAATCGGCTTCCCCGACAAATGGCGCGATTACTCGGAATTGACAATAGACCCGCAAAAATCTTATTGGGAAAATGTTCAATCCGCAATTAAATTCAATGTTGAATATAATCTTGCCGACTATGGCAAACCTGTAGACAAAACACGTTGGTACATGCCACCGCAAACGGTAAACGCCTACTATAGTCCTCTCAGTAATGAAATATGCTTCCCGGCAGGAATACTCCAAGCACCATTCTTTGATCCCGAAGCCGACGATGCACTCAATTACGGTGCAATAGGAGTTGTTATTGGACATGAAATGACTCATGGCTTTGATGATCAAGGACGACAATTTGACAAAGACGGAAACCTCAAAAACTGGTGGGCAGAATCTGATGCCGATGCGTTCAACAAACTTGCCGACATTCTTGTCGCTCAATTTGACAGCGTCATAGTCGACCAAGCAACAAACACCCACGCTAACGGCACATTCACACTTGGAGAGAACATTGCCGACCAAGGAGGACTCAGAGTAGCAATGACCGCCTATAGAAATTCACAGAAAAACAAACCCGCTGAAATTATAGACGGATTCACCCCCGAGCAACGTTTTTACTTGGCATACGCCAATGTATGGGCAGGAAATATCCGTAATGAGGAAATATTGTCTCGCACCAAAACAGACCCTCATTCTCTCGGACGCTGGCGCGTAAACGCTACACTACGCAATATCGATGAATTCTTCAAAGCATTTGACATTAAAGAAGGCGATGCAATGTATCGCCCGGTAGAAGAACGCGTCATAATCTGGTAGCCCCCAACCATTCATAATATCACAAATAGGCTACGTTGTTTAACTGCGTAGCCTATTTTGCTCAAAAGAGGTTAAAAGCATCAAAGGCA
>CAZBUT010000224.1:0-3256 GCA_964495165.1 uncultured Muribaculaceae bacterium
CCTGCTTATGGCAGATGAGTAATGATCGGGGTCTATCGCGTTTAAATAGCGTGCGGCACTAACGAGAAACTGTCCGTTCATATCAACTGTTATCATATTGTCGATGAGGTCATCGATGATCTCGTGACACGTGTCAATGTGATTGGCTATATACTCATAGGTAAGCAACCCGTCAGGGTCTTTAGCCAGCGTTTTTTTCAAATTTTCATCCATAAAGTTGGTATAAAATGAATTTAACGTGGCAAAGATAAGAAATAAAGTATAAATTATTAACTTTGTGTCATGGAATATTTATTAATAACACTTGGAATTTTATGCCTCATAGTGGGTTTAGCCGGTTGTATTGTGCCGATGTTGCCTGGACCTCCTATCGCTTATGCCGGAATGTTGTGCCTGCATTTTACCGATAAGGTGGAATTTACTCCTTCCGAACTTATAATGTGGGGATTGTTGGTCGCATTGTCGGTTGTTCTTGATTATCTTATCCCGATGTTGGGCACAAAATTGTTTGGTGGCTCCAAATATGGTAATTGGGGCTGTGTAATAGGTACATTTGTAGGGCTTTTCTTTGGCCCTGTTGGAATAATTCTCGGCCCTTTTTTAGGTGCATGTGTAGGAGAACTTATTGGTAACCGCACCGCTTCTGAGGCATTGAAGTCGGCTGTCGGCTCGTTTGTGGGCTTTGTGAGCGGGACATTGTTAAAACTTATAATTTGCCTATATTTTATTTATGAAACAATCGTTTCATTGTGGTAATTTATTCTTACATTTGCATATTAGTTGAGTTTACATAAAACAACTTCCGTATTTATAAAAACATTAAAGCTATGTTAAGCAAAACAATTGAAGACGCTATCAATGCGCAAATCAATGCCGAGTTTTGGTCGGCTTATCTTTACCTTTCAATGGCTGTGAATTTTGAAGCTCAAGGTCGCAGTGGTATAGCAAATTGGTTTAAAGTGCAATTTCAAGAAGAACAAGCTCACGCACAAATTTTCATGAACTATGTAAATTCGCGTGGCGGACGTGTTGTGCTTCAACCTATCGCAGAGGTTGAGACTGAATGGGCAACACCACTCGATGCATTTAAGGCGACTCTCACCCATGAGCAAAAAGTGACATCATTGATAAACAATCTCTACGCTCTCGCTGAATCAGAAAAAGATTATGCAACTCGCGAAATGCTCAATTGGTTTATCTCTGAGCAGGTTGAAGAAGAGGAAAGCGCTCAAGAACTTATTGATAAGTTTACTCTTATCGGTGATAACGGAATGGGGCTTTATATGCTTGATCAAGAACTTGCATCTCGCGCATATACTGTGCCTTCACCTCTTGCGACAGCAGAATAATCGACAACAGACATAAAAAACGCAGGCGACATCTGATTGGGGTGTCGCCTGTGTCATTTTGATTATCCTTAATTGTAAGGAGCGGCGCGATGACGCCTTATTCCTCCTTGTCTCGATTCTTGGCTTTGGTTTTGGTTTTTGTTGAAGATGAGTCCATGTCTTTTTCTTCTTTCAGGTCAATCTCATTGCGGTTTTTGTCAATAACGCGGTATTGGAGATAGGCGAGAGACTGGTCGGGCAAAATGCGGAACTTGCGTCCCATTTTCATGCGCCATTTGGTGTAGGTGGATATCAGGCCTTTTTTCAGATAGGCATCTACATAGGGGTGTACATACATGATAAATCCCGTTACCTTTAATGTGTTGAGAAGATAGTCTATTTTCTCCTTTAATGTGTCGGTAAACAACAGAGACGGTTGCACTTCTCCTTTTCCGAAGCATGACGGGCAGGCTTCGGTGGTTACGATGTCGAGTGCCGGGCGTACTCGCTGGCGTGTGATCTGCATCAGTCCGAATTTGCTTAGTTGCAAAATGTTGTGGCGTGCGCGGTCATTGGCCATAATCTCTTTCATGTGGTCATACAGAGCCTGACGGTGTTCGGCTTTATTCATGTCAATAAAGTCGATAACAATAATTCCGCCCATGTCACGCAATCTTAATTGCCTTGCGATTTCGTCGGCTGCGCGCAGGTTAACTTCCAAGGCGTTGCTCTCTTGGTCGCTTCCGGCTTTAGTGCGGTTGCCTGAATTGACATCAATCACATGCAGAGCTTCTGTGTGTTCGATTATTATATATGCGCCCGACTTGAACGATACCGTTTTTCCGAATGACGATTTTATCTGCTTGGTGATGTTGAAGTGGTCAAAAATCGGTTCGTCTTTGTCGTATAATTGTACAATCTCTTGCCGTTCTGGGGCTATGAGATTTACGTACTTCGATATTTGGCTGTAAATATCGGAATTGTTGACATAGATATTCTCAAAAGAGGGGTTGAAAATGTCTCTTAAAACACCTACTATGCGGCTTTCTTCTTCAAAAATGAGTGCCGGCGCATCTACCTTCTGTGCTTTGGCAACAGCGTCTTCCCAGCATTTCAGCAATGTCTTGAGTTCGTGATTGAGTTCGGCTACGCGTTTGCCTTCGGCCGATGTGCGCACGATTACTCCGAAGTTTTTGGGTTTGATGCTTCCTACAAGTTGACGCAGGCGCAGTTTCTCTTCTGTTGTCTTGATTTTTTGCGATATAGATATTTTGTCGCAAAATGGAATCAAAACAAGGTAGCGGCCTGTGAATGAGATTTCGGTTGTGAGACGGGGTCCTTTTGAGGATATTGGTTCTTTGACAATTTGTACCATCAGTTCCTGTCCCGGAGTTAATGTGTCGCTGATTGTGCCATGCTTGTCAATGTCGGGCAACAGCTTCATTTTTGATAGAGAGGGTAAGTGCTTTTTGTCGTCGAGCACTTGTTTAAGGAACGATGAATAAGAAGAAAATTGGGAGCCAAGATCTAAGTAATGGAGGAAAGCGTCCTTTTCGTAGCCTACGTTGACAAATGCGGCATTTAATCCCGGCATCAGTTTCTTTACTTTTGCCAAATAAATGTCGCCCACAGCGTAGGAGATATTCCTCGATTCTTTCTGTAATGAAACCAATCGGGAATCTTCCACCAAAGCGATTGACACCTCGGTGGGTTGCACATCTACTATGAGTTCACTTCTCATTGTCTTAGATAACCGCCTTGATTGCTTGGCGGTACATAAATAGGATAATTTTTAGTTTGTTTAAATACACAAAGAACAAACTATAATGGGAAATCTTAAAGCCTCATCAAGTTTGTTCTTCGTATAGCGTTCTTTTTAGAAAGATTGTCGAAATGTCCGATTACGGATTATTTCTTCTTGTGACGAT
>CAZBUT010000225.1:0-3199 GCA_964495165.1 uncultured Muribaculaceae bacterium
GACCCCCTGCTCCCAAAGCAGGTGCGCTAACCGGACTGCGCTACGCCCCGAATGCTGTCTTATCAACTTAGCGGTGCAAAGGTAGTTAGTTTTTTTTACATGTGCAAGAGTTGATCGATATTATTTTTATTCGTCACATTCTGTGCGGATATAGTGATGAGATGCTGTACATTCATGCAATTCTCTGTCTATTATTATGTGACGGTTTGCCATTGTAGCTATGCGCGACATCTCGTGAGAAACAAGTAAAATTGTTGTTCGCTTTGATAATTCAGATACGATTTCATAGATGCGGTTCTCAAAGTGCTTGTCTACATAGCTGAGTGGTTCATCAAGGACAAGGACTTTGGGCTGTGATATTATTGCCCGTCCGAGCAAAGCGCGTTGCAGTTGCCCGCCTGAAAGAGTCCCTATCGTTCTGTTGGCGTGTTCGGTTAATCCTACAAGTTCAATTGTCTCGGAAATGAGTTTTGATGCATTTTCTGATGTTGATTTTGTTGATAACAGACCTGATGCAATTACTTCTTTGACGCATATCGGAAAATGATGATCAATCATGTTTTTTTGCGGAAGATAGCCAATTGGCAAGTCTTTGACGATTTTGCCGTTTTCCCTGAAAATTACTTGTCCGCTTGTCGGTTTGAGTAGTTTAAGTATTATCCGGAGCAATGTCGTTTTACCTCCACCGTTAGGACCGGTGATAGCGATAAAATCGCCTTCGTCAACTGTCAGGCACACATCGTTAAGGGCTGTGCGGTGCTCCCATTGCATCGACACATGCTCAAGCTCTATCATTTTATTTTGAGGCAATCGCATTGGCAATATGTATTATTTCTTGTTCCCATTGATAGTTTAATGGGTTGATCGTCACCATTTCAGCGTTGATTTGTCTATTTACAACCTCGGCTTGTCGAGTGTCAAAATCTTTTTGGAAGAAAAAGACAGGAGTGTTGAGCGTATTGGCTTGGTTTATTTTGGACTGTAATTGTTGTACGGAGGTTTCTTTCCCTTCCTGTCCAATGCTTATTTGTCGTAAATCGTAATCCCGTGCAAAATAACTCAAAGACGGATGCCAAACAAGAAATGCGTGTCCCTGCTTAGGTGATAGCATAGCAGTGAGCCTTGAGTCAAGCGAATCGAGGTGAGCCGAAAGCCGATTGTAGTTGGATTTGTAATATTCGGTATTCTCCGGATCGAGTTCAATTAAGGCGTCGCACATGTTTTTGACGATAATGATAGCGTTTTTAACCGAACTCCATGTGTGAGGATCAACAACGGCATCGTCGCAGCAACCGTGGTTATGGCTGTGGTGGTGAGGACAATCGCCATGGGTTCCTCTGAGAAGATCAATGCCGTTGGAGTTGTTGAATATTTTCAGGTGGGGATTATTCTCTCTGACTTTTTCCATTATCGCCGATTCAAATGCAATATGTCCAATTTGAAAATATGCGATGCTGTTTTCAAGTTGAGCCAAATGGGTCATGCTTGGCTCGTATGTTTCAGGATTCCCGCCATTGCCAAGAAGGCATACGATATTGATTTTATCTCCTGCGATTTTGTCAAGAAAATATTTCTGGGGTTGCAGGCTGACGGTTATAGTCTTTTTCTCGCTTGTTTTCATTGAACATGCGCATGTGAATACACATGCGCATATAAGTGCTATAATTATTGAAGTTGGCGTTATTTTCATGTTGAGAATAATTGCAGAACACTTTCATATTATAAAATATATTTCAGCAGGAAGAATGCCGCCAAAATATACATTCCTATTGTCACGCGCTTGAATTTGCCACAGAATAAATTTATTGCTACATAGCACAAATGTCCCAATACGATACCATCGGATATGCTGTAGGCAAGTGGCATGAAAACGATGCACACAAATGCGGGAATAGCATCAAGATAATTGTTGAAATCGATTTTGAGCACAGACGACATCATCATCAAACCGACAAGAACCAATACCGGTGCAGTGGCAGAACCCGGAATAGCAAGGAAAAATGGAGCAAAAAACAATGCAAGTAAAAAACATATTCCGGCAACAAAAGCGGTCAATCCGCTACGTCCGCCTTCGTTTACACCAGATGCGCTTTCTACAAAAGTAGTAACAGTGCTTGTTCCCATCACGGCTCCGGTTGTAGTTCCAATCGCATCAACAAGAAATGCTTGTTTAAGACGTGGAATTTGACCGTTTTTCACCATGCCGGCTTTGTTGGCGACCCCTATTATTGTACCAATAGTATCAAAAAGGTCTACAAAAAGCAACGTGAATACTATTATTACCATATCGGGAGTGAATATATGCTCCCATTCAAACTTAAAAAATATAGGCTCTATCGAAGGAGGCGTGCTGAATATTCCGTTGAATTGGGTAACACCCATTGGAATCCCTATTAATGTTGTGCCTATAATTCCGATGAGGAGTGCTCCTTTTACTTTCTTTACAAGTAAAATCGAGGTTAGAATTATGCCTATGATACCAAGTAATGCGGGCCCTTGGGTTATATCCCCAAGGCTTACAAGGGTTGAATCGCTGTTTATTACAATGCCGGAATTTTGTAACCCGATAAATGCAATATATAGTCCGATACCTGCGCTTATGGCATTTTTTATCGTGTCGGGAAGCGAGTAAACAATTTTTTCTCGCAGATTTGTGACTGTCAATAGAATAAATATAAGCCCCTCAATAAATACGGCTGTCAGTGCAAATTGCCAAGAGAAGCCCATTATCATGCATATTGTATAGGCAAAAAACGCATTTAATCCCATGCCCGGAGCAAGTGCAAATGGCAACTTGGCATACAATCCCATAAGTATTGTTGTCGCTGCTGAAATCAGTACGGTAGTTGTAAACAAAGCACCTTTGTCCATTCCGGTCTCACTGAGAATGTTTGGGTTTACAGCCAAAATGTAGGCCATGGTTAGAAAGGTCGTTACACCGGCCATAATTTCGGTGCGTACGGTTGTTTCTTTTTTGTTGAAGCCAAATAATTTCTGAAGCATTATGAATTGAATTTAGAATTAAAATACAAAGTTAATCTTTTTTATAGACATTGCGATGAATTAAAGCAGTTGTTTTGTCAAGATTTACATCAGAGGGTGCAGTTGTCATTAACATTAGCCTTACTTCTGGCAGATTCTTATTGTAAGGAGGTTGTATGTAGTCATATTCTTCACAAGCGCGAAATCCGTTACGGCG
>CAZBUT010000226.1:0-3188 GCA_964495165.1 uncultured Muribaculaceae bacterium
AGCAAATAGAAAGAATATGCGGGGTGGCCCACTTTATGAACTTGAAGCGCTCCGGCATTTTCTGAAGCGGGGTTAGACGCTGCTGTGATATAGTAAGAAGCGTTTTCATCAGTAGAACCGGTCAACTCAGTTAATTCATTTTTATTCCAAGCTACATTAAGACTTGTACTCCAAGTGAAATCTTTTGTTACAACCGGTTTAGCCGCAATTGTAGCCTCGATACCATAGTTGCGAAGTTCACCGATGTTGCGATCCATGTAGTTTGTAGTAGTCATACCGGCAGGTACGGGAACATAAGCCAACAAGTCTTTTGTGTCACGAAGATACCAGTCCAAACTTGCTGTGATGCGGTTGCTTAGGAATGCCACATCGATACCGGCGTTCCAAGTAGTAGTTTCCTCCCACTTGATATTTTCGTTATATGCTTTGGGATAAAGCGGGTTGATCCACTCAGCATTTTTTCCATCGGGAGAAGGATAGTTAACATTGCCACCTGACGATGATTGAGCATATACAGGAATGTAGGGATAGTAACCGCCTACAGCTTGTTGACCTGTCACACCCCAGCCGAGACGAAGTTTGAAGTCATTCATCACGCTTTGAGCACCTTCCATAAACGGCATATTGATAATCTTCCAGCCGAGAGCCAAAGAGGGGAAAAGACCCCAACGGTTGTCTTTAGAGAAGCGTGATGTACCGTCGTCACGAAGAGTGAATGTCAAAAGATATGTATCATCAAATGAGTAATTCAAACGTCCGAAGAAAGACACAAGATTCAACTGACCGGCCCAATAACATTTGGGCGCATCATTATAAGAATGGCCTACATGTTCTTGAGTCGCAGGATCTTCTTCAAGTGTATATTGACCGTCTTGATAGATTGTAGCCCAATCGTTGTAGTAACCTGTTGTATTGAATGTTGTGATATAGTTGCCATGATAGTCAAAACGTTGCCATGAATAACCCACCATTGCATCTACGTTAGATTTGAATTCATCAAATTCCTTGCGGTAGTTGGCATAGAAATCGAGAAGAGTGTTGCGTTGAAGTTCATAGTGGTCATACAATGTGCCTGCACCGTCATAATAGCTTCCACGCCATGCTTGCGGAGAATTTTGAGCAGTTGTTTTCTTGGTTGAGTTTTTAGAAACGTCATAACCGAGATTCAAGTTGAAGTGGAGCTCGGGGAGGAAATGAAGAGCATAATCAATTTGAAGATTACCATTCGAGCGCCACATTTCAGCTGTGTTGTTGACTTCTTTAAGCAAAGCCAATGGGTTGTCGTCTGAGTTGTCCATAGGTTTGCCTTGTGCGTCAACCACAGTTGTATATCCGTTAAAGATATTCAATCCGCTATATACCGGCAAAGTGGGGTTATAGCTTAAAGCAGTACCCACTGCACCTTGGTTGGCCATGCGGTTTTTGATATATGAACCTTTGGCATTGGCTTGAACCGATAGTTTGCCGTCGAGGAACTTTGGAGTCAAGTTGAATCCTACAGTAGTACGATCCATGCGAGAAGTTTCCAAAATACCGTTGCTGTTGGTATAAGAAGCAGAAACTCGATAAGGAAGAATTCCGGCAGTACCACCTACGCTCAAGCTATAGTCGTGAGAAACACTTGTGCGGAGGATTTCATCTTGCCAATCGGTGTCGGCATTACCAAGTTGAGACTTAGCCGATTCTGTTCCAATTTGTTCAGCAACAAGTTTGCTGAATTGAGCTGCACTTAGCACGTCCCAAGTCTTAGCGGCTGTGTTAACATGCATGTTTGCCGAGAAGTTGATCTGCGGTTTACCTGCTTGACCTTTTTTAGTAGTGATGATGATTACACCGTTAGAAGCGCGGCTACCATAGATAGCAGTAGCAGAAGCGTCTTTCAACACAGTCATTGACTCGATATTGTCAGGCGAAATCATTGTCAACGGATTTGTTCCGCCATATGACTGATCGCTCAAGGGCACACCGTCAAGCACGATCAACGGGTCGTTTGATGCATTCAATGAAGCACCACCACGAATGCGGATAGTTGCACCGCCGGTAGGATTACCACCATCGGTTGTCACAACAACACCGGGAGCAGCGCCCACAAGAAGGTCTTGAGCCGAAGTTGCAAGACCTGCCTCGATATCGTCGGGCTTAACCATTGCTACAGAACCGGTAGCATCTGATTTCTTAACAACACCGTAACCAATGGCTACGACTTCTTGAAGCACTACAGTGTTCTCTTGAAGAGTAACATTGATAGTTGTTTGACCATTGACAGCGATTGTCTGAGTGTTGTAACCAACGTATGACACAGTGATTGCGCCATTGGCATCAACCTCAAGACGATAGTTACCGTCGATGTCGGTTGCTACACCGGCTGTTGTACCCTGGGCAAGCACGCTTGCGCCGATGAGGGGTTCACCGGTAGGATCGACTACAGTACCTGTGACTGTAATCTTCTGCGCTAAAGCAGGGAAAGAAAGGCAAAGCACCATAACAAGGGCGAGCCATGCTTTCCGACTCATTTGAAAACAAATGTTCTTCATGCAAGAATTGTTTAGTTTTACTTTGGTTTTACATTAATTTATATAATCTCTATTTTTTCCTAATCAATGGTATATCATGCTTTTCGACTTACTCGAAGTGAACAACAACTTGAGTGCCGTTTTGTTTCCGACACTATATTCCGGGCAAAAATACGTAATTATTTTTAATCTTCTTGATTTTTTACCCGCTAAAACGCCTGCGCTCCCCGATTTTAACAAACCAATGTTAAAATCCCGCCACATTTAACATCAATCACCTATCAAAGCAGGGGAGCTGTTGCTGTTCTTGCTGCTTTGACAGAAAATGAGCCTTTGGAGACAAAAGAACAGAATGGCAGGTAGTTGAACTCCTCCCATGTTTCCCAAATAGGGGAGGTGGCACGGAGTGCCGGAGGGGTTAGCACCTAAACGCAGTAAGCTACAAGCATATTTTACATTTCTACGCTCGCAGTCCAAACCCCAGCCCGGCTTCGCCGGACTCTGTTGCAGTGGGTCTCGCCACCGTGCACCGGCAAGCCGACTTGCACTGCTCGCCCACATGCGAGGCCTGCGGCGTTCCCCTATCTGATATGCCTCCGTAGATTTGCTTGGCGCACGATTTATGCCTAAGTGATTGAGGTTGCCTGTCGCCGATTTTAACCCGTTGGAGATGTC
>CAZBUT010000227.1:0-3186 GCA_964495165.1 uncultured Muribaculaceae bacterium
TAACGTCCACTGATAGTGGAGTAAGATAACGTATTTCTGATTGTGCTTGTGCCATTGTTTAGTCCTCCTTTACTTCTTCTTTGGGTGCGTTAACTTTAGATGCTCTCAAACTGCGACGCTTTGCTGCATATTCTGCTGCGTATTTGTCTAAACGGAATGTGAGGAAGCGAAGTACTCGTTCGTCACGGCGATAAGCAGTTTCGAGGGTTTTGATAACTTGAGGATCGGCATCAAACTCAACGAGTGTATAGAATCCTGTTGATTTTTTGTCGATGGGGTATGCAAGTTTGCGAAGTCCCCAATTCTCTTCATTCACGATAGTCGCACCTTTGTCGGTGAGAACTTTAGTGAATTTTTCTACCGCTTCCTTCATCTGTGCATCAGACAAAACGGGAGTTAAAATGAAAACGGTTTCGTAATGATTCATTTTGTTAAACTTTGTGTTAATTAAAAATAATTTTATTTGCGGGTGCAAAGTTACGACTATTTTTTCTTTTTTGCAACTCGTTTTATTTCTTTTCTTCTTTTCCGTGTTTCTTAATGCGGTCTTTTGCTTTATGGTTGCCTTTATTGGCTGACTTTTGCCAATAGTCGATGGCTTTATTTTTGTCTTTTTTTACTCCGGTACCTTCCCAATAGCATTCGCCAAGCATATATAATGCTGCATGGTTGCCCGCTTCTGCACTTTTGGTGAACAACTCCACGGCTGTGTTGTAATTACGTTTTACGTTGTCGCCCTTGTAATACATGCAGCCTAATTCATATTGTGCTTCGACGCAACCTTTGTCGGCTGATTTTTGCCAATATTCGGCAGCCGTTTTCTTGTCAATTTTAACTCCGTTGCCATAGTAGTAGCAGTTGCCTAATTGATACAGTGCCAACGGATAGCCTGCTTCGGCTGCGACGTTTAGGTGCTCAAGGGCTTTTGTGTAGTCTCTTTTACAGCCGTTTGTTCCTAAATAATAGTTCATTCCCTTTTGTAGGAGTCTTTCCCGGGGGCATCGTCGGTTTTGTACCCTGCAGAGCCACGCTCTATTTCACATATGCCACGCAAGCGGTTGTTGTCTTGTGCGGTTATTGTTTGATATGAAAACAAGATTATGGCTAAAAGTAGATATATGGCTGTTTTCATTGTTTGTTACAATGCTAAAAGTTCCTTGATTTTTTCCTCAAGCGTAGCTTTTGATTGAGATCCGGCGAGTCGTATGTCGGTTTTTTTGCCGTTTTTGAAAAATAATATTGTAGGCAACGACATGATACGGTGTTGTGAACTGAAGTCGCTTTCTTCGTCTACATTATATTTGCCTATCACTACTTCTTCCTTGTATTGCTCGGCAAGTTCGTCGATTGTAGGAGCCATATTCATGCAGGGTCCGCACCACGTTGCCCAGAAGTCGATTATTACAGGTTTTCCAGATTCGATTATTTCTTCTACGTTTTCGTCTGTAAATGTAAATGCCATTTGTGGTTTGTTTAAATTGTTATTACTATTTTATCTGTTGCAAAGTTAATGAAGTTTTGATAATTGACCAAGACTATTTCTATTGATTGATGTGGTATTCGATATTCATCTCATCAAGTCGATCTATTAGCTTCTTGTTTAACGGAATTTTTGTCCCCGATGCCATTTTTACCGAGCGGTTTATCGTTGAATCAAAGATGCGTATATACAATTCTCCGCGATCCTCTGTCGACGATTTGATGTGCTCTGACAAAAACTCATGAAATTCCGATGTGATATTTTCTTTGTTTAAATCCAATGTGATACTATGTACAAGTTGTCCCTTTATCTCTTGCAGCAATTTAATGTTGGTGATGCAGAATTTTAGTTGCTCTTCGTTTTTAAAACGTTTTTGATATCTGCCGCTTACTAATATAAAGATTCCGGGAATGCCGTAATTCCTGAAGTTGATAAAATCCTGTCCGAAGAACTTCAGTTCGGTGCTTGCACTATAGTCTTCAAGTTTTAGTATGCCGAATTGTCCGCCAGACTTGGTGGGACGGGCATCGTAGCTTGCTACCATGCCACCAAATGTCAACTCTTTTCCGTCCACAGGTTCGCTTTCAATATATTCTTTTATTGTGTTGCAACCATATTTCAACTCCATGTAGTATGTGTCCAACGGGTGAGCCGATAGGTACATTCCTACCAGTTCCTTCTCTTTATTCAATCTTTCCACGTCCGACCATGTTTCGTCATGTATTACTTCAGGACGTGCTGCATTGGTGATCGATGTGTCCTCATCTCCAAAGAGTGAGAACCCGCTTTGTTGCTTGTCGTTCTGGAACATTTGCCCGTATTTCATCAAAAGCTCCGATAAACTCTCGTCTTTGATATTCTTTGCGAAGAAATCTTCTCGTTTGATTTCGCTGAAGCAATCAAATGCTCCTGCCAATGCCAATGATTCCAATGTGCGGCGGTTGAGCGACGACATATTCACTCTTTCTACAAAATCATAGATTGATGTAAAAGGTCCACCCTCGTTGCGTGCTGCTATTATGTCATTTACAACATTGGCTCCAATCCCTTTTATGCCGGCAAGACCAAAACGAATATCTCCGTTGTTGTTTACACCAAATTTTGCAAAACTTTCGTTTACATCAGGCCCTTTTACTTCGATTTTCATTGCTTTGCACTCGTCCATGAAGCCGGTGAGCTTAGTGATGTCTGCAAGATTTCGACTAAGTACGGCGGCCATGTATTCGGCTGGATAATTTGCTTTGAGATATGCGGTTTGGAATGCAACCCAACTATAGCAAGTTGCGTGGCTTTTGTTGAATGCGTAAGAGGCAAATTTTTCCCAGTCGGACCATATTTTCTCAAGTACTTTCTGGTCGTGACCATTCTTTTGACCTCCTTCGATAAACAACGCTTTAAGTTCGTTCATCTTCTCGATCATTTTCTTTCCCATGGCTTTGCGCAGTGTGTCGCTCTGACCTCGGGAAAAGTCGGCAAGAAGGCGTGACAATAACATCACCTGTTCTTGATATACCGTTACGCCGTATGTGTCCTTGAGGTATTTCTCCATTATGGGTATATCATATTTGATAGGCGATTTTCCGTGCTTTCTGGCGATGAAGTCGGGGATATAGTCCATTGGCCCGGGGCGGTATAGTGCATTCATCGCAATCAAGTCCTCAAAAGTGCTTGGTTGTAATTCGCGCAAATATTTCTGCATTCCGGCC
>CAZBUT010000228.1:0-3178 GCA_964495165.1 uncultured Muribaculaceae bacterium
GATTTTTGCCAACGACGGATAATTGTTGCTCTTGAAAGCATTGAAGTTATCGGCACTCATCTTTGTTGAACGATTACCTCTCCACAGATAATTTTCAAACAATATCGCCACTTCACGCACCATAGGTTCACCGGCCATGTCTGTAGCCGCTGCGATCTGCAACGCCGTTATCAGATTTTCCTCTCCGTCGGTTCTTACTTCGCCAATAGGTAATTGCGAACCGGTGATTATAACCGGCTTATGCAGATTTTCAAGCATGAATGACAATGCCGATGCTGTATAGGCCATTGTGTCTGTTCCGTGCAACACGACAAAACCGTCAAATTTGTCATAGTTTGCTTCGATATTACGCGCAATATCTACCCAATGACACGGGTTCATATCCGATGAATCTATCGGAGGATTAAATTGTATGTTTTCGATGTCATAGTCCAACATGCGTATTTTTGGCACATTGTCTATGAGATGAGTGAAATCAAACGGTTGCAACGAGCGGGTCTCGGGATTTTCAATCATTCCGATGGTTCCGCCTGTGTATATGATAAGAATATGTGGTCGATGGCGCATATCTGTATCGGTAAAATTGATTACTTCACTTGTGCTCCGGGAACGACCGGTGCCGTCGGTCCCATTACAACCAATGAGCCGTCGGCATTTTCAGCCGAAAGTATCATTCCTTGCGAAACAACACCCTTGAGTTTGCGCGGAGCAAGATTGGCTATAAAACATACTTGCTTGCCGACCAAATCTTCAGGCTCATAATATTTGGCAATACCCGACACGATTGTACGCGTGCCCATTCCGTCGTCGATAAGGAATTGCAACAATTTATCGGCTTTGGGCACCTTCTTGCATTCAAGGACTGTGCCCACACGCAAGTCGGCTTTCATAAATGTGTCAAATTCCACATCTTCTTGTTGAGGAGCGGCTTTGAAATTCTTTATTTTATTCTCCTCTTTAATGCGTTGAAGCCGTTGCATCTGAGCATCGATTGCTGCATCTTCTATTTTCTCAAAAAGTAATTCGGCAGGAGCGATTGTTTCGCCGCTTGTAATAATATCATCTGTTCCCAACTTGTTCCAAGCTATATTTTTCAAACCGAGCAGGCGACATAATTTTTCAGACATAAACGGCAAAAACGGCTCAAATGCAATAGCTATATTGGCACATATCTGGAGTGCGACATTCATTATTGTCTCAACTCGTGACATATCGGTCTTTGCCAATTTCCAGGGTTCGGTTTCTTGCAAGTAACGGTTTCCGAGACGGGCAATTTCCATAGCGTCTTTCAGCGCCTCGCGGAAGTGAAATGTGTCAAGATTGTTGCTTAATGATTCCTTGGCAGCAACAATATCGGCAAAAAGCTGGCGGTCAACATCGGCAAGCTCGCCGGCTGCAGGGACTTTTCCGTCAAAATATTTGTGGGTAAGAACAATGGCGCGATTCACGAAATTGCCGAGTATTGCAACCAACTCATTGTTGTTGCGAGCTTGGAAGTCACGCCAAGTAAAGTCATTATCTTTCGTCTCCGGCGCATTTGCTGTCAATACATATCGCAATACATCTTGTTTTCCGGGGAAATCCACCAAATATTCGTGCAACCACACAGCCCAATTGCGTGAGGTTGAGATCTTATCTCCTTCCAGATTCAAAAACTCATTTGCTGGAACATTGTCGGGCAATTGGAATCCGTCGCCGTATGCCATCATCATTGCCGGGAAAACTATGCAATGGAATACGATATTATCTTTGCCGATGAAATTGATGATGCGGGTTTCGGGATCTTTCCAATATTTTTCCCAACTGTCGGGAAGAAGTTCCTTTGTGTTTGAAATATATCCGATTGGGGCATCAAACCACACGTAAAGCACTTTTCCTTCTGCTCCTTCCACCGGTACCGGCACACCCCATTTCAGGTCACGGCTCACGGCACGTGGCTGTAAACCCATGTCGATCCACGATTTGCATTGCCCATACACGTTTGATTTCCACTCCTTATGCCCTTCAAGAATCCATTTGCTCAATGCCGATTCCCACTTGTCGAGAGGTAAAAACCAATGTTTTGTTTCACGAAGCACTATTGCGCTATCGGTCAATGCTGAGCGCGGATTTATCAAATCGGTGGCATTGAGAGATGTGCCGCAAGCCTCACATTGGTCGCCATAGGCACGCTCGTTGCCACAATGAGGGCAAGTGCCTATCACATAGCGGTCGGCCAAAAACTCGCCCGCAACCTCATCATAAGGTTGCATCGAAGTCTTCTCTATAAACTCGCCCTTGTCATACAAGTGGCGGAAAAACTCGCTTGCCGTCTCGTGGTGTATCTCAGATGTAGTGCGGGAATATATGTCAAAAGAAATTCCAAGCCCCTTCATCGACTCCTTGATAATACCGTGATAGCGATCTACAATATCTTGAGGTGTAACGCCTTCAGCGCGAGCCTTGATGGTAATGGGGACACCATGTTCATCACTGCCGCCTATCATTATTACGTCTTCACCTTTAAGGCGCATGTATCGGGCATATATATCGGCGGGGACATAAACGCCGGCCAAGTGACCTATGTGAACAGGGCCATTGGCATAAGGCAAAGCTGTAGTAATCAGGGTGCGTTTGAATTTCTTTTCCATCTTTGTAGTTTTATTGTGTTATTCTCCGGAATCAAACTTGACCCGGAAATTGTTTTTAATTTATTTCCAAATTGCAAAGTTACAAATTAATGCCAATGCAAAATGCATATTGCATACTTTTTCGCATAATAAAATCCTGCAAAATCCTAGAATTGCGAGTCGCTACAAGTCTATTTAACTATTTTATGGCATTTGTCCTTTTGCAGTCTGAGTCTTGTGCTTGCGGAAATATAGTTAGATAAATCGTGGCAACCAGGGCTATTGATGGATACTAAGTGCCCAACGACAAGCTTCTATGATAGAAACTTTCATAGAAAATCTTATGCAGAATGCAAACTGATGGGGCAAAGTTGTTTTTTAACGCTACTCGTCCATATGTTGCAGATACATAATTATTCGTAGTATGCTTTGATTAATCATAAGGGAATTTCTATAAATTCCACGAATAAGTTAAACAATATATAACGGAAACTGTTCATTTGAAATCTTTATTTTTTTACTTGGTGTATTTTTGCTTTTGTTTCAATCACATAGCTCGCTATGCTCTT
>CAZBUT010000229.1:0-3164 GCA_964495165.1 uncultured Muribaculaceae bacterium
GCTTTTTCGCGCTCGCCAGCCAGCAAGTAACCTTTAATTGTTTTGGCTTGGTCTGCGAATTGTTGCCAACCCAAATTGTTCACTCAATAACTATTTTATCAATATATTTCAATGCCTCATTTTGATTACCACATATGACATTTGTGTATGCTAAGATCTTCCATTTGCCAACTGGATTTCCCAAATGTTGGATTGTATTATTCTCCAAGATGTTAATAATGTCTTTTGAACTTTGCAATTTATCGAAATTTTTAAATGTGTTTTTTATGCGTTGCATTATCTCGTCTGTTACTACTCCGTTCCAATGTTCTTCATGCTCTAAAAAGCCACCCCAGCTTAAATTTATAAAATGAAGTGGGACATATAAACATTGTGCAAAATAGCACACTCGATATGCATCTACATCATAACTTACTGTGTCAACAGTCACGGCACATATTGTTTTAAACCCGTTGTCAGATAGCACTCTATAGGCTAACACATCTTTATAGTTTAAATGTAATGCGTTTGCGATATATTTGACAATTTTCATTTTAACCGGCTTTCTCATATTTATGGTCGTATTGCTGTTATTGGGACATTATGTTGTATATGATTAATTTGTTTTTGAGTCAACTTGGCTTTTCCTGTTTTTTTATCAAATTAAGTTTCAACAATTTCATTTTCCGTTGTTGCCAAATGTAATATATCTATCATGTTGTTGCCTCGTTCCCAAATAGTAATCCTGCCAGCTTCGTCTATACTATTTTTGTTGTTAGCTAAAGTTCCTAAATATCCGATATATCGGCTTCCATAATCAATGCTTTGTATTTCGCATATTTTAAATCGAGTTAATCCTATCGATCTTCCATATTCGTCAATTTCATGAATGGCAACATGTTTTTCATCAACTGAATAAATGTAACCAATTATGAGTTCACCCCAATCGATGACAGTAGTTTTCAGCCCAATCAAAATATGATTGGCATTTGCATGTTTTAGAATATCTACGATTGTTGCTGCAGTGTCTATCTGCATTAACGGCAAATCAGCTTTGCGTCCTCTTGCTACTATATTTTCAATACATTCTTTTTTGATAATAGATACCCCATCACACTTATTGTCATATTCATCTAAATATAGCAATGTTATTTCAGATTCATTATATCCAACTATTGTACCCGAATAATAATCTTCGGCATTAAAATATACCGAAACTATTACATTGCCGGATTTCAGGGACTCTATCTTCTCATTGAATTTTTGCAGGTCAAAAGATACGATTGGGCATATTTTATCACAATTGTTTTCAACCGATGCACGTTCTGTTTTCTCAAGCGTTTTTCTTTTAGTTTCAACAGATTGTATAGAAGAAAATCTTACACGTTTTACACCGTTACTCATGCCGGTCTCATTTATCAATTGTAAAATAATTGATTTATCATGAATTGATTTTACAAAATCTCGATAATTTTTCCGTGAATATAAGTCAACCGTTACTAATTTATGCTCGTCGTGAGCCTCTTGTAAAACAGACCTTTTTAATTTATTCAATTCGTTTACCTTTATTTTTGTGTTCATCTGCTTTTTTGCGTTTGTTAGGGTTTCCTTTTCGGTGTTTACCGCCATGACTATATTGTCTATCATGTCTGTCGGAATTACTTTACTTCTGCTTCATTGGTTGTCACTTTGAGTAATAAGTAAATGTATTCCTCAATATTATATGGTAATTTATAGATCATCTTATAAACTTCAAGAAGTTTATTATCTATGAACACTTCAAAACAAGCGTTATTTATATAGAATTCAATTTTCATTTTTGGATTTATATTAGTTGCCGAACCTGTAGCTTGCAATATGTCATTGCCAAGTTTAGAAATACATTTCGGGGATTTTATAGTTTGAAGTTTAATCCATTCACCTCCCTCCCCGGATTTATATACACATAATGAGTCAGATGATGCTATTTTATCAAATCCCTCATAAACAAAATCCTCTATAATATCCGGATACGGTTGTCCCTCTTCTGTTTGTTCCGGTACATATATATAACTTAAATAATCCCCGAGAACAGCGGAAAGATTTTTTGTGCGGTAATGTTTGTTAAATATGTCAAGCAACGTATGTGACATGTATGCGGTTGTGACCGAACCATCAACCATGTATATTTTTATTTGCGCTCTCACTTCCAGAGGGTCTCCGTTGATGTAACTCATTATTCCAGATATTAGCCCCATATTATACTCAAATCCTTTGCTTTTGGCATAGATTTCGTCGGGAGATGGTAATCCTTCAGTATTTTCATATTCCGGTAGATTATTCAAAATTGAACAAAATAAAAACTTGGATAAGTCATCGGTAATAATAATGCGATTTATCGAAATATCTTCCTTTTTTCTGAATTCCGGGTGTTCTGAAAGATACATATATAATTCATCAAATGCTTTACGAGCAACACCATGATAATTTTCAGACATAACAAACCAATTAATGGCACGTATTTCCACACTATCAACACATTCGGCATAAATAAAATTTGATTTCGCTGTCACCGGGAACTGTCCAAAAATATAAATTAATAGTAATACTATATTTCTCATAGTTATTTATGATTAGTTGAATTTTTCCTTAATTCGATTATTGCGTTTATTAATTTTTGAATGATCTCATGTGGAACATTATTTGATGTTGGATTCTCAATAGGTGTTCTTATCGTTTGTAGATATTCATCTCTTACAGGTTCGTTTAAAACTTCTCCAGCATTTTTATCTCCATTGGTAATAACCCGTTTTTCTTCTTCATTACCATATTTTGAGTCCTTTGTCTCTACCCGTTCTGAGTACCCCTTAGGGTCGATCATATGAGCATATGCATGATCAAATTCATGTCGAGTCATGAATAACGGAGAATTTACTGTCCCATCTTCACTAACAATTGCATTATCCAAATCGAGATGCAATGTTTTTGTGTTGGGATCATATCTGCTTCCTCCTTTGTCATTTGCGGCATTTATTATAGTTACTTCAAAATCTGTAGCATTTTGTATTGCGTCCATTTGCTTCGACAATCCAAACTTTCTCAATGCCCGTCTCACCATATCGTATTTATAGTTAAAATGAATTGAGTTTTTAGGCGATGATTTGATGGTTTCACCGGTGGGGTCGATCAGCATAATCGGGTTTCCG
>CAZBUT010000230.1:0-3155 GCA_964495165.1 uncultured Muribaculaceae bacterium
ATGCAATTTCCAACTATTACATGAACCAAGGTTACTTGTTCTACCAAATGGTTCCTATCGAGAAAAATATAGTTGGAGACTCTATCGATTTGGAAATGCGTATTTTTGAAGGGCCTCAAGCTCGCATCAATAAAGTTACAATCAATGGTAACGATCGTCTGTATGAAAAAGTTATACGTCGCGAGTTACGCATTCGCCCGGGTGAATTGTTCAGCAAAAACGACTTGATTCGCTCAATGCGTGAAATCGCTCAGACAGGGCACTTCAACCCTGAAAATATGCAACCCGACGTTAGTCCCAACGAAGAAAACGGAACAGTGGATATAGGTTTGAATCTCGAATCAAAAGCCAACGACCAAATCGAGTTCTCTCTTGGTTGGGGACAAACAGGCGTAATCGGAAAACTTGCGCTAAAATTCACCAATTTCTCAATTAAGAACTTGTTTAACCCCGGGTCTTATAAAGGAATTATCCCACAAGGAGAAGGTCAGACATTCACAATCAGCGCACAAACAAATGCACGATATTACCAAGCCTATAGCATCTCGTTTCTCGACCCATGGTTTGGAGGCAAACGCCCCAACTCTTTGTCGGTATCGGCATATTACAGCCGTCAAACCGGTGTGAACTCATCATACTATAATAGCAATTGGTCAAACTACTACAATTACTATGGTTACGGGTCATCATACGGCTACGGTTCAGACTATTATCAATCAAGCATTGAAAACGCCTACGACCCCAACAAAGTTCTTCAAATGGCCGGTATTACACTCGGATTTGGTAAACGTCTGAGTTGGCCCGACGACTGGTTTACATTCACAGCCGAACTATCCTACAATTGGTATTACCTCAAAAACTGGGAATATCTTTATTACATGAACAATGGTACGTCAAATTCAATTGTACTTGGATTGACGTTGGCACGCAATAGTATAGACAACCCGTTATACACACGTAGCGGTAGTATGTTCTCACTGAGTTTGCACATGACACCTCCAATGTCATTATTCCAAGACAAAGATTGGGAAGGTCTATACAAAGCCAACACCACCGAATCTAAAAAAGAACTTTACCGCTGGATTGAGTATTGGAAACTCAAATTCAAATCACGCACCTACACCCCTCTCACTAATCCCGACGGACAGTGGACACTTGTTCTCATGACAAGAGCCGACATCGGTTTGCTCGGCAGTTACAACAAATGGATGAAGTCTCCATTTGAAACATTCTATGTAGGAGGTGACGGTATGACCGGAAGTTACACCTATGCAACTGAGACAATCGGTCTTCGTGGTTATGACAACGGTCAGTTCACACCATGGGGAAAAGAAGGATATGCCTACACTCGTTTCGGACTTGAACTACACTTCCCATTCATGTTGCAACCCACAACAACCATTTATGGTCTTGTATTTGCCGAAGGAGGTAACGCGTGGACCGATGTCAAAGACTTTGCTCCATTTAACATGAAACGCAGTGCAGGTGCCGGTGTACGTATCTATCTGCCGATGGTCGGCATGATGGGTATTGACTGGGCCTACGGTTTCGACAAAGTATTCGGCACAAAAGGCGGAAGCCACTTCCACTTCATTCTTGGACAAGAATTCTAAAAAAGTTAAACCTTTAATCGCTTCAAACGTCATATTATCAAAGCGCGAAGCGATTAAAGATTTTAATAACCATTGAAAAAAGAAATTTGACATGAAAAAATTAACATTTGCACTATTATTTGCTATTGTTTGCGCATTTGGCGCATCTGCACAAAAATTTGCATTGGTTGACATGGAATATATTCTCAAGAATATACCTTCTTACGAAATGGCCAACGAGCAACTCAATCAAGTATCTTTACGATGGCAAAAAGAAGTTGAGACTAAAGCAAAAGAAGCTGAAACACTATACAAGAATTATCAAGCCGACATGGTGTTTCTGACCGATGAACAAAAGAAAAAGAAAGAAGAAGAAATACTCGCAAAAGAAAAGGAAGCAACTGAATTGCGTAATCTTTACTTCGGTCCGGAAGGCGAATTATATAAAAAACGCCAAAGCCTCATGAAACCGATTCAAGACGACATTTACAACGCAATTAAAAAAGTTGCAGATGAAAGAGGGTATCAAGCGATATTTGACCGTGCATCGTCGGCTAATATTATATATGCGTCACCTCGCATCGATGTAAGCAACGAGGTGCTGGATAAGTTAGGATATTCCAAATAAAAGATATATCTTTGTACTGTAAAATTTTAACTTGAAATAATAACTTTACAATTTATACTAAAATGATTAAGAAAATTTTGCTCGCAATTGCAATTGCGCTCCCTATGTGTGTTTCCGCACAAACTCAAAAAATCGGAATCGTTAACACAACAACAATCTTTGATGCTATGCCGGAAAAAGCTACCGCACAAACTCAATTGGAAACAGCATCAAAAACTTATGAAGACGAATTCAAAAAACTCTCTGATGAGTTAAACAAAAAATACACTGAATTCCAAAATCTCGCTGCTGATACTCCTGAATCTATAAAGGAACGTCGCATTCAAGAAATCCAAGATTTGGAAAACAAAATTCAACAATTCCGTGCTACTGCACAACAAGACATTCAACGTCAACAACAACAATTAATGGCTCCTATTGAACAAAAAATCCAGACAGCCATTAAAGCTGTTGGCAGCGAAAACGGATTCACCATGATTCTTCCCGATGCAGTACCATTCTACACAGGAACCGATGTCGTAGACGTAACCCCTCTTGTAAAAGCTAAATTAGGATTACAATAATCCTTTTTGCAATACAAAACAACGGCACAAGCAATATCGTTTGTGCCGTTGCTATTTTTTAACACATCGTTACAACATCTCACACATCACCGTCCGTTGCTCAGAGAATCCATCATGTCAATAAATTGCGTAATTAACGGCGGTAGGGTGATTGCAAGAGGCAGGGATATGGTTCTCGCAAAACAATGCTTTTGTCAGATTGAACTTGTTTAAGCAATTCAACTGCTTCAGTGCGATCATCAAAGCCTCCGGCAATAACATAATATGCAGGGTCGGAATTCTCCACTATATATGCACTATAACCATTTGCCGACAATCTGCGACACATGGCATTGGCATGAAATACCTGCCGGAATTGTGCGACCGCTACAT
>CAZBUT010000231.1:0-3153 GCA_964495165.1 uncultured Muribaculaceae bacterium
TTACGGTTTTTGATGTTGAAGAACGGGAATGTGCGCAACTTCAAATAATCGGCATAGCTGATGTTTTTGATAACCCTGAATGCCCGCGGCAAACGCTCGCGGGTAATCGGTTCGTGCAAGTACTTCTTCCATTGCTTTGCCGTGCGTATGGGGAAATACAATGCCAATGAGTCAGACAACGAATCCAACGCGTTGATATACCGGTCTTTCATAAACCGCTCGCTACGGAAATCCAGGCGCACGGTATAATAACGCAAATTGGTAGCCAGCACGCTACCGTCGGCGGCAAGAATGTTGCCACGGTCGGGGCGGATTGTCTCAACCCGGGTGAGTTCTTTCATAGCTTTAGCGTTCCACTTGTCGGCAGAAATCACAGTTGTGTCAAACATCTTTACAACGATACACAATGCAAATACAAGTATGCCCGTGGTAATCAGGACATAACGGAACAAGATGTGGTTTCGGTTTGTTGTTTTCATATTTTAGATTAATTAGTGATGTTGATTTTAAAAGGAGGTTGCTCCTGTACTCTCAGATTCAAATGCATTGAATCGACGAGATGAGACATTGATGTCTCACGTATGCTTCCCATATATTCGCCGCGCACTCTGACGCGTTCGGTTTTCACTATTTCAAGCTCCTGTTCGAGGTTTCTTATTGTTTCAAGTTTGGTCAGATACTGATACTTATTTGTGATATAAACCAATATCATGACAATCACAACCATCACTTTCAGCCAGTGACGGGCAAAAAAGTCAAGCGACAACAAGCGCCCGCGTATTGCCTGACGCATCAATGAGTCGTTATTGGTTTTCTTATTTGTGCTGTTTTTCTTTTTCATATCTTAATTAAGATTGGTTATTATATCTTCTCGGCCACACGCAATTTTGCACTGCGCGAGCGAGGATTGCGTTCTACTTCTTCTTCTCCGGGCACGATTGGTTTTGATGTTATCAGTTTCAACGGCGAAAGGTTGCGACCATAAAAATCTTTTTCAACATTTCCCGATAAATTACCGCTGCGCATAAAATTTTTCACCAATCGGTCTTCAAGCGAATGATATGTGATTACAGCCAACCTACCACCCGGTTTGAGCACTTTCAACGCCTGCTCCAAAAAACTTTTCAAAGCATCGATTTCGCCATTAACCTCTATGCGTAACGCCTGAAACAATTGAGCAAGCTCCTTTTTTTCTTGTCGGGGATTTATCAACGGTTTCACAACGGCAAGCAATTGCTCTACTGTCGCAATGGGCGATGCTGTACGCACTTTCACAAGAGCCGACGCTATGCGGCGGGCATTTTTCAATTCGCCATACAGATAAAACAAATCCGACAACTGTTCCTCTGAATAATTGTTTACAATCCAAGCCGCAGTGCGTTGCGCTTTTCTATTCATGCGCATATCCAAGGCACCCTCCCAACGGAAAGAAAACCCTCTTTCTTTATCATCGAAATGGTGAAACGAAACACCCAAATCAGCCAAAATCCCGTCTACACCGGCAACATCATAATAGCGCATGAAATTGCTGATATATCGGAAATTGCTGTAAACCATCGTGAAACGCTCATCGTCAAAAGCATTAGCCACTGCATCTTCATCTTGGTCAAAAGAATAGAGATGCCCCGTTGTCAAATGAGAAACTATTGCCCGCGAATGACCTCCGCCTCCAAATGTAGCATCTACATATATGCCGGCAGGATCTATCGCAAGACCGTCGATAGTCTCAGGCAAAAGAGCCGGGATATGATAAACCTCTTGACACATAATCAGTTACTACTTAGAAATTATTTATTTAAAGGGGAGTCTGTTTATGCGTCAAAGTTAGTGTTTATTCTTAAATTTACAAAACGAAATTCAGGATATTTTTACAATTCAACAAAAAAAGTTTTCAACATTTCAGCACAACATTAGTATTCAGATAGTTACACCAACGCTACGTCCCTATGCCGACTATTTACAAATGTAACCGCACAACGTCAACCATCAAGGGAACTTCTATAAATTTCCTCAACCTATTTCGACTGCAATATCTCTTTAAGCCGAGCAACTCCTTCACTCGCCGTCATCGGCAACACATTCACCTTAACATTTGGAGTCGGCGCAGGCTTAGGATCTATATAATAAATCTCTGCATCGGGACGCACATAATAGAGTAATCCTGCTGCCGGATACACATTCAACGATGTGCCTATAACCACAAAAATATCAGCCTGTTGTACCCAATCAATCGCCGGTTCGATATTAGGAACCGCCTCTTGAAAAAATACTATGTGCGGACGCACCGGATCTCCATACACATCACGGGTATCGACCGATGTTTCAAGATTGTCGGGTGTGAGAGTATATACACGCGACTCTACTTTCATCGAGCGCACTTTCATCAACTCTCCGTGCAGATGCAACACTTTTGAACTTCCCGCCCGCTCATGCAAATCATCAACATTTTGCGTAATAATGTATGTATCAAACAATTCTTCCAAATCAACCAATCCCAAATGCCCTGCATTGGGTTGAGCCTCAAGCAATGCTTTGCGGCGCTCGTTATAAAACCGATGCACAAGTTCAGGATTGCGGGCAAAGCCATCGGCACTTGCCACGTCCATAACCGGATACTGCTCCCATAAACCGCCACTGTCACGGAATGTAGATATACCACTCTCGGCACTCATGCCTGCACCTGTCGAAATAACGAGTTTCTTTTTCATAACCACTGACTTTGAAATATTGTTTCTTATCGCAAATATACGACATTTCAACATTTTCACACCCCCTTTTTATCACAATTATCTCTAATTAAACCCGATTTTACTCATTATAGTAGCGCATTTGAGAAAGTTTCATTAACTTTGCAACGTGGAAATACCACAGTGGCAACCATTTGAATGCAGCCACTCTTTTGTTTAACTAATCGATATAACCTTGGACATAGATCCCTTACCAGCCACGTCGCCATTATTAGGCTTGATTTTGGCGACTGCAAACATTTCACTTGAATTAGGAGACATAGCCGCTCTTGTATGCGCAGGAATTGCGCTGTTGATTTCGGGTTTTATTTCAGGCAGTGAAATTGCCTACTTTTCACTCACTCCCTCACAGTTAGAAGAATTGGACGACTCCCCAAAAGGCGAAACCATACGCCGTTTTCTCGCG
>CAZBUT010000232.1:0-3149 GCA_964495165.1 uncultured Muribaculaceae bacterium
TGTAAAGAAACTTATCACACATTAAAGCGGAAATGCATAATATCTCCGTCTTGCACAACATATTCTTTTCCTTCAACTCCCATTTTACCGGCTTCCTTCACTGCTGTTTCACCACCTAAAGAGACGAAGTCATCATACTTAATTACTTCTGCACGAATAAAGCCTTTCTCAAAATCGGTGTGAATGATTCCGGCGCATTGAGGAGCCTTGCTGCCTTTCATAAATGTCCAAGCTCTAACCTCATCAGGACCTGCAGTAAAATAAGTCTGGAGATTAAGCAATGCATACGCAGCTCTAATAAGTCGAGCTACTCCCGACTCTTCAAGCCCTATTTCAGCCAAAAACTCTTGACGTTCTTCATATGTATCCAACTCAGCAATTTCGCTCTCGGTTTGAGCAGCGACTATCAATATTTGTGCATCTTCATTTTTAACGGCTTCGCGCACGGCATCAACATATTTATTGCCATTAACAGCCGAAGTGTCATCAACGTTGCACACATACATCACAGGTTTGTCTGTAAGAAGAAACAACTCCTTTGCAAATTTCTGTTCGTCAACCGTTTCAAATTTCACTGAACGCGCAGGCAACCCTTGGTCAAGAGCATCTTTGTATTGCCTCAATACCTCATATTGCATTTTTGCAACTTTGTCACCTCCTGTTTGAGCTTGCTTTTGAGTCTTGGCAATGCGCGATTCAACTGTTTCAAGATCCTTCAGCTGCAGTTCATAATCTATGATTTCCTTATCTCTCACCGGGTCAACAGTGCCGTCAACGTGGGTAATATTGTCATTGTCAAAACAGCGCAACACGTGCAGAATAGCATCTGTTTCACGTATATTTGCAAGGAACTTATTTCCAAGTCCCTCACCCTTTGAAGCTCCTTTTACAAGACCTGCAATATCAACGATTTCCACAGTCGCAGGGACAACGCTTCGCGGCTGACACATCTCAACCAATTTTGTGAGCCGGTCATCGGGAACTGTAATCACGCCGACATTGGGTTCTATCGTACAAAAGGGAAAATTTGCTGACTGAGCTTTTGCATTAGACAGACAATTAAAAAGAGTGGACTTTCCAACGTTTGGAAGCCCTACTATACCGCATTGTAGTGCCATTTATTATTGATTTTCGTTAATATTCGACTTTCTCTCTGCAAAGTTACAAAGATTAATGCATACTTTCACAATGTTGCAAAGCATATTTTAACGTTCTATACTCGTTGTTATCGTATCAACAACTTACTGCATTTGAGTTCTACAGGTGTTTTTACCGACACAATATATAGCCCTTGTGGTAAAGTTGCACTCCAATTTTCGCCGACACATACGTCCTTGCACACAACTCGTCCGGCAGCATCATAAACCTCTATTTCAGATATAGAGCAATCGGCAGTCACAGACACACTACCGGGAGAAAACGAAAATATTTGAATTTCACTTGACTCCTCTATATTGAACTGCACCCCTGACTCACCCCATTGCGAAACAAGCCAGTCTATGCGGTTTTCCAGATACTCAGAAAACTCATTTTTTCGAGAATTCATATCATAGTTCCCATAGTTTGGCCAACGTATTGCATCATACTGAGCCGCGGTCTCGATTTCCCGCACAAATTCACTTATAAAAGAATCCAGACCTGAATAATCATTGCCTTTAAAATTCTTCCACACCTCTATCACCTTTTGCTGAAACCGTGGATACTTGGCAATTTCCCCTATCCACGTTTGTCCAAACGGCGGATTCTGATAAATAAACTCCTGCCATGTGCGATGATAGGAATTTCCGAAATCCCAAACCGGACCAAAAATCCACTTGGCATCGCCGTTTTCTTTATGCAGGTAACAACTTCCATGAAATGACTCGGCATTATCCATTATCTCTTGTACCACATAAAATCGGGCAAGGGAATCCATATCGACATAACTCTCCCAAAAAGTTGAGTTTTTATCGGTATTGTAAATCGCGGTATTTATAGCCGTCATTTGCTTTGTAAGGTAATCCCTTTGCGCAGTTGAGAGCAATTCAGGTGATTGGTAAGTAAATCGTATAATCTCGCCGTTTCCCTCTGTTATCCTCACCTGCGAAGCATCATCATAGTTGTCGATTTCAACAAGCCAGCCGCCGGACACAGAATCTGCCAATGACGTATAATCGGGCTGCTCGGTAATATTAACGCGATTTTTTGCCACTCGCACCGTCTCAGTCAAGAAATACAGGCCAATATAATCACCATTTAAAACGACTTCCACAGGACGCTGCGCAGGAGTAAATTTCAATCCTAAACGCCTGCTGAGTTCAAAACCAAGTGTGTTGCGCAAAAAGCCCAAATTATCATCGGCATGTGCCAAAAGCGCAAAATGTTTGCTATTGCTCATTCCAAGCAGAGGTGCTTTTGCCCCAAGTTTTATGCGGTAAGGTTTCTTATCAAAATCTTTCCACGTATAGTTTCCACGCCCGCGTATTTCAAGAGGGAGCTGCGCATCTACCGAGCCTATCGCCTCCACATCGGCATCACCCATGTTATCAATATAATATGTTGCATTCACATATGTTTCTTTTGAGGTTATGGCAACGTTGTTTTCTGTGTTTATAAACATCACGGGAAGCGTTCCGGAATAAGAACTCACACCCGACAAAGTGGTCCAATTTCCCTGCGCCCAGTTATCGCCGGTTTCGGGAGTAAAAATACCGCCAACAAGGATGGTTTTATCGGTGGTCGCTGTTCGCTTCTCATTATATGTATTACTTATTTCATCTTTAACTACTGGGAATGTCTTCGCTATGCTCCCATCGGCAAGCGAAGTTTCGGCAAATGTGTATCTATACATATCGGCCACTGCTTCATCAAAAGCAATCGACCAACGATTATCTCCTTCATACGTCATAGACACAACATAGGTCTCATTACGGGAGTCACTGCCATACACAAACTTCACATGAGTGTACTGAGTCTTTGAATTATCAAAATAAAATATGCCTTTTGGTATGTCGAGAGCCGAGACCTCTACAGCCAATAATAACAATAAAAAAGGAAACAAGTGTCTCATAAAAATCACAAATCAAAATTTATTGCAAAGATATGTATTTTACCGCAAATTTATAAACAAAAAGACACGCCATGCGGGTCTTGAGATTAAGTTAGCCGGT
>CAZBUT010000233.1:0-3147 GCA_964495165.1 uncultured Muribaculaceae bacterium
TTCTGACCTTCGGTATAAGCAACTGCAGCGGCATATTTCTTGTCGCCATAGTCAAAGAATTTCAAAGCCGTACCATGATTGTTATTGTTAAGCGCACCGGCATTCATTTCCATATTGTATGTACCGTCAGCAGCAAACAATGTAGGATAAGCCGATTGACCTACTACCCAGAAAGTACCATCTTCATTAGGAACAACTTCACTGGCACCGCGAGATCCTATAAGAGAGATAGCTTCACCATCTTTCTTCAAGGCGATAACCGTAGGAGTCGTGTTAACGTTTCCGCCTGTGATTGTGTATTTAAGTACATTATTTACACCGTCGTCAGTCGCCCAAATATAACCATTTGTCAAGTTTCCACTTATTGCCACGTTAGAGCCCATGATAAGACCTCCGTGAGTAGCATCTTCAAGAATCTTGGCAGGAGCTGCGCTCACACCATCTTTCCACGCGTAAACAGTGAATGTATGATTAGCATTACAAGCATTGGCTGCTACAAGAGTTCCGTCGACGAAACGAATGCTTGAAATCTTGGTAAGACCTCCCGATACACCGTCAAGATTTACATCACTTCCGGTATCTTCACCTGTATAAGCATCAAGAATATTGATTTCGGGTGTACCCCATGGGCTGCAATTAAGAGCATATAGTTTACCTTCATTTTCAGCGATAAAACGAGTTGTACCATCTGCTGTGATATTCAACCAAGAAGGTTGAGTCGTGTTACCGCCATAGTTCCAACCCTCTTTCATTTCTTGAACATAGTCATTAAGATTTGCCAGACCTGTACCTGAAAGTGTAATAGTTACATCAGATGCTCCAGCCGATGAAAGTGTTAACGTCGCAGTGTGAGTGCCAACTGTTGACGGAGTAAATGTCACTTCCAACACACCTTCTGCATCTTTTGAAATTGTAGCAGGTGACACAGTGAAATCAGCCGAACCTGAGATCGATGCCTGAATATCTTCTGTGAGATTTGCACCTGAAACTGTGATTGCAGCTTCGCCCGTTTTACCATTTACATATCCGCTTAGATCGAGTTTTGATACTGATGAATAAATAATCGGAGCTGTAGGATCGGCATAGGTATATTCCGGCACAGTACCATGTTTGTAATAAGCTATACCTTGGTTGTGAACCAATACCCACATTTCAACACCCGATGTTCCATTTACAGCCACTTCAATGCCCGACGACATCGTTGTATTGCGTGCTGAACCAAGACCGGTAGCAGGGTATTCACCAATATTTGTTGACTCAGCCCAACCGGCTGTACCATCGAGCAGTACAGCACGTCCTTTACGCAATCGCTCTGATGTTGTTGCATTGTACTCATAGGTTGTAGCTAATGCATAGCTTGTGCCTTTGAATGTGAAAGCCTTGAATGTATTACCTGCACATTCCTCATTGAGAGCGGCTGAGTTAACCGATGCCATTACAAGACCATCGGCATCAAACAATGTCGGATAATAGTTCTGACCAACACACCAAAATTTGCCATCAGATTCAGGTATAACACGTGGAGACAGACCAAATTGTACTCCTGTTGTGCCATCATCGGTCACTGTCAAAACGGCAGGAGTCGTAGATGCCACTCCATTTGTAATAGTATATGATACAACTTTTGTATCGGTATCAGCCTTACCTTCGGCAAAATACAATGTTCCGTTAGTCAAATCGCCTTTGAGATTAAATGTATCGCCAAGACGCACGGTTTCACCTATATTTGTTGTCTCAAGCAATACCCAAGGGGTTGCATTATCGTTATCCCATACATAAACTTTAAGCACATTATCACCTTCGGCTGTTGTCGCGAGGTTGCATGCCACAACTTTACCGTTGACATAATTCACGTCCATTACATCTAATGTACCGCCTTCAACTCCGGTCATGTTGAGATTACCAAGTTTTTCACCGGTTTGGGCATTCAAAATCAAAATCTCACTTGAATTATTAACGGCATAGAGTTTGCCGTCACCAAATGCCATATTACGGAATGTCGTGTAATCAGTCATCCAGGTCGCCTTGTTTCCTGTAGTTTCCGAGAAATTCCATACCTCGGTAAAAGTCAACGGAGGATTTTTTGCTGTACCGCTCACGACAAGAGTTTTCGTGTGAGTGCCACTTGTCAATTTAATCGTTGTCGAATGGCTGCCGGCGGCAGATGGTTTATAGGTGATTGTCAATGTTCCTCCGGTAGCGACAAGAGATGTCGAGCTTACTAAAATTTTATGATTCGGCGACCTCAGTTCAACCTTTCACATCACTTTTAAGACAGATCAGTCTATTTTATATAGCAGCAAGGCGTTGCGTTTGATTTTTTTGATTTAACTTTGCAGTAAATATTTTGAGATATGAAAACAAGAGATGAACTTATTGATGATTTGCTCTCATTGGCTTTTGCCGAAGATGTGGGCGATGGAGATCATACTACTTTAAGTACAATTCCGGCCGATGAGATGGGTAAACAACGTCTTATTGTAAAAGAAGCAGGCATTATTGCCGGTGTCGAAATCGCCAAAAAAGTTTTTGATAAATTTGATCCGGAATTGAAGATGACTGTATTCATCAATGACGGTACTCAAGTTAAACCGGGCGACATTGCATTTGAAGTTGAAGGCCGTGTAAGATCTCTGTTGCAAACAGAACGCATCATGCTCAATATCATGCAGCGCATGAGCGGTATCGCAACCGTAACAGCAAAATACCAAGAACGCTTAGCCGGTCTTAAGACAAAAGTTCTTGACACCCGCAAAACCACCCCGGGAATGCGCATGTTGGAAAAAGAAGCTGTAAAAATCGGAGGCGGCTGCAACCACCGTATAGGATTGTTTGACATGATTCTGATAAAAGACAATCATGTAGACTTTGCCGGAGGCATAAAAGAGGCTATCGCATCGGCAAAAAAATATTGCAATGAAACAAACCGCAATCTTAAAATTGAAGTTGAAGTACGTAACACCGATGAAATAAATCAAGCTCTCGAAGCAGGCGTTGACCGCATAATGCTTGACAATTTCACTCCCGAGCGCACTCGTGAAGCCGTTGAATTGATTAACGGTCGTGTTGAAATCGAGTCTTCGGGCGGTATCACCCTCGATACTTTACGGGCTTATGGCGAATGTGGAGTCGATTATATTTCGGTCG
>CAZBUT010000234.1:0-3142 GCA_964495165.1 uncultured Muribaculaceae bacterium
CCTCTTCCCTGTCATCAAAATGATGCTTCACGCCTTTTACCTCCTGGTAATCCTCATGTCCTTTGCCGGCAATGAGTATCACATCGCCTCGGTGAGCCAATGCTACAGCTGTGCGTATAGCTTCTCGGCGATCGGTAATACTGAGAGTCTTTGCTCGCCCGTCATCATCAAGACCGGCCTCCATATCACGTATTATCATTTCGGGTTCTTCGTCTCGCGGATTATCTGATGTCAAAATCAGTCTGTCGCTACGCATTGAAGCCTCTCGCGCCATTATCGGACGTTTGCCTTTGTCGCGATTTCCTCCTGCTCCTACAACCGTTATGATATTGCCGTTGGCTCCTATCACGTCTCTTATAGCGTTTAACACATTCACTACCGCATCGGGAGTGTGGGCATAGTCAACAATCGCCGTGCAACCATTCTTAGAGCGGAAAGCCTGGAAGCGACCGGCAACAGGCGCCAAACGGCTCATATTGACAAGAACCGTATCTTTATCCCAACCAAGCAAAATGGAAACCGCATATACCGACAACAGATTATACGCATTAAAACGTCCGGGAAACAATACCTCAACTTCTTGTGAGTTAAATGACATAAGAGTGCCGTCTATACGGCTCTCTATCACTTTTCCCATAAAATCGGCACGGGTGCGCAACGAGTATGTCTTCTTTTGGGCTGAAGTATTTTGCAACATCACTTCGCCTACCTTATCATCAAGATTGGTCAACGCAAACGCCGTAGGCGGCAACAAATCAAAGAACGATTTTTTGGCGGCAAGATATGCCTCTACCGTTTTATGATAATCAAGATGATCGCGGGTGAGGTTAGAAAAAACTCCGCCGGCAAAAGTTAATCCAGCAATGCGGTGCTGGTCGGCGGCATGAGAACTCACCTCCATTGCCGCATAAGCACAACCTGCTTCAACCATGCGATGAAGCAATTCATTTATCGTCAACGGGTCGGGGGTGGTTTGAGTAGCCGGAACAGCCTCAAGCTCAACATAATTGCATACGGTAGATAACAACCCTGCCTTATATCCCATGAGACGAGCCATTTCATAAATGAGCGTCGCGGTTGTCGTTTTGCCATTTGTACCGGTAACACCCACAAGTTTTAATTTGCGGGAAGGGTTATCCCACCACTCCGAAGCCAAACAGCCAAGAGCAACAGCCGAATCACTTACTCTGACATAAGTAATCGACGGCAACAACTCATCGGGCAACGTTTCACAAACGATAGCCACTACACCACTCTGCGCAAGCGCCGGAATAAATGAATGTCCGTCTACGTTTACACCGCGCACAGCAACAAACAGAGAGCCTTCGGTCACACGCCGCGAATCACTCACTACCGACGTTATGTTTTTTGTATCAGAACCGATAAGTTCCTCAACAATCACAGATGACAAGAGTTGGGATAATTGCTTCATTGTTACTTTTTTATTGTTCCACCAATGTTAATAACACAGAACCGCCGGGCGTTATCGGAGAGCCGGCAACCGGCGATTGTGTTCTGACGTAGCCCGATCCGGCGATGTTTACATTAATTCCGGCCGACTCCATGACTGCAACAGCTTCACGCGCCCCAAGACCAACGACATTGGGAACACCCACAGAGTCTGACTCAGGCATGGCAAACCGTTTAAGTTCTCTCAAAGACAAGTCCATAAGCATATCCCTCTGTTCTTTCACATTTTGAGTGGCATACAGAGTAGGCACGCTTACCGGGTCTTTGTGATTACGGTAATCTGAACTATTGTTTAACATGCCACGGGCATACATGCTCAAAGCAATGTTTTTAAGCACTGTTCCGCTTGTACTTGCCGCTCCTCTCGGATTTTTGGGATTACATGTGAGAACCACACATGAATACTGAGGATTTTTTGCGGGGAAGAATCCCACAAATGCAAGACGACGCTTTGCTGTATTGTAATGACCGTTTTCAGTCACATAGCATGTCCCTGTTTTACCGGCAATCTCTACTTTTTTGTTACGTAGCAATCGACCTGTACCATGGCTGCCCCATACAACTTTGCGCAACATTTCACGCAAAATAGCGGCATTTTCTTCGCTGCATATACGTTCCCGTATATATGTTACCGGAAAGACTGTATCTGTGCCGTTTCCCGACAAACCCTTTACAAGCCGGGGGCGCACATACCTGCCCCCATTGGCGATTGCATTGTAAATCGACAACATCGACAACGGAGAGATCTCTGTTGAATATCCATAACACATGCGCGACATCGCAATGCGTCCGCCTCGGTTGTTTTTCAACTCAGGATAACGAGGTGTGGTCTCGCCGGCGATTCCGGTGTGCATAGGCTCAAAAAATCCAGTCTCGGCTATGCGTTGACGGAATCCGACGGGGTTATAATTATACCCCATTTCCGTAACCTTTGTCATGCCTATATTTGAAGATCGTTCAAGCACTTCGCTTATTTTCATCGAGCCGACTCCGTGGGCATCGGTAATGGGGCGTCCTCCGGCATAGGCATACGCCGAACCCGTGGAGATGACACGGGACGTATCTCTCACATATCCGTCTTCGAGGGCAATAAGCATCGATAATGTTTTTACTACCGACCCAGGCTCATATCCGAGCACTGCACGGTTCATACCTTCGATAAACACTCCGGGGCGATCGCTTTTCTCCAAATTGGAAATTGCTTTTATATCACCGGTCTTCACGTCCATAAGCACGGCAGTCGCCCAATCGGCGCCACACAGCGCAAGCATGTTGTTTAACTCAGTCTCGACAATATCCTGCAATTTAATGTCGATCGTCGTGTGAATGTCATAACCGGGTATTGCCGGTACATCTTCCCAGTCAACAATATTTTTTGTCAGCGGGATTTTTTTTGTCACTCCGGGACGTCCATACAACATCGAGTCGAGAGCTTTTTCCAATCCCGAAATGCCATGAACTTCTCCTGTGGCAGAATCTTCACCAACACCGCCGATACTACGGCGCGCCATTGCGCCGTAGGGAAGTTTGCGCAACATATACGACTCACACACAAGACCGTTGCGATTACGGTTTTTGATGTTGAAGAACGGGAATGTGCGCAACTTCAAATAATCGGCAAAGATGATTTGTTTGATAACCCTTAATGCCAGCGGCAAAAGATCGCGGGTAA
>CAZBUT010000235.1:0-3135 GCA_964495165.1 uncultured Muribaculaceae bacterium
CGATCACCACCCGTGAAGGGTCTTCGCCCCAGTATCGCTCGGCTACCGCTGATGACCACACTCCCAAGACGGTGAATACCACTATTGCGGCAATTGTCACCGACAGCCATGTGCAATAATCCGTAAACAAGAACAAAGGCAACCACAATACGACAGCAAACACAGCTCCCATTGAGCCGGGTCCCCAAGGGAAGTAGCCGGCTCCACATGCTGTTGCTATGATTTTATGTATTAACGGGAATTTATTCATTGCGCAGTTTTTTAATGTTTACGATATTCTTTTATCTCAGCCATTACAGCTTTCGCTATATGAGATGCAGCCTCTGCACGGCATGGCGCATAGCTTGGCCAGTCGTTAAAACTGATGATTTTTACATCTCCGTCGGGTGAAATAACACAATCACCGCCATAAACTTTCACATTCAATTCCTCGGCTGCTCTCAGACACATTTTTTTAATGCGCAGTCCCATCGCTTTAACTGCTCCCGACCCGCTGTTCAGCGCGTCGTAGCTATAACGGCCGCCGTTGGCAACAAACGGGCAAAACCAATAGAAAAACGGTTGCCCTTTAACTCCGTAGAATTTCACCAAATCGCCGGCTTGATGACGGCTTATTACAGCACGTGGAATACCTCGCAGAAAATACTCCTGCAACATTTCCTGTGCTTCTTCGGCATGACGCACATAGGTAACGTCTTCTTTGTGCATGGCGTGGCTATCGGCTCGCTTGATCCAACATTGCGAAATGTGCTGTTTTTTGAGAGTATTTTTCACCACTTCGTTGGTGTTTACGATTATACTTTCGGGATAGGAAATGCCGCTACCTATCAAAATGCGGGTCAATCTCTCTCGCACACAGTTTTCAATACCATAACCGGAGTTTATAACCAATTTGCCACTGTCCTCAAGTTGTTGCAACAATGCAATCGACTTTGGGTCACGGCACATATTTACAATTATATCTTCCGACACGGCTCCTGCAAGAAATTGCTCCTCACTATACACCTTTACCTCACAGCCACGCTTGCGCAACTGCTCTGCCACCACATTCATTATGGCGGCATCGTTCCCGATGTGGTTGGGGGAGTAAGCCCCTGCTCTCATTACTGCGGCGATTTTCACTTCCGACATATTTCAATCTTTTTTATCATGTTCAATCTCGGCGATAAAAGCGTTGGCCGTTGCAATATCTCCGACATGATCTACATCTACTATCTTTTCAAATTCATAGGCACGCAAGCCAAGACCCGATTGCACCAATCGACGCTGATAATCGCGCATGTCGCAAATACCATCGGCTACACATTCATTCAAAACATCGATTGCCTTGTGGGTCAACGCATATATGCCTCCCGAAACGAGTCTGACACCGTCCCACGGTTCATCGCTGAATTTGGTAATCTGACCGCATTCATCGGCATCGACATACAACGGGATTTCATCATCAATAAATGATGTGACCGCCATATATCCGTCGGTTGCGTCATCTTGCTGAAATGCCTTGATATATTCTGCAAACTCTGTTTTATCAAAAACTGAGTCAACAGTTGACAAACAGAATTTTTCATCTCCAAGAAATTGTCTCAGTTCATAAAAACTGAACATAGATCCCGGCGTATTTTTTACCACGATATTCAAAGCCGCCGCGCAGTCGAGAGACTGTAAATATTCACGCACATCGGTCATATCTTCATTAATGATGATACTGACCGAGGACGCGCCACATTCCACAAACGCATCTATAAGGCGCTTGATCATGGGCACAGACCCGATTTCGACGAGCGGTTTGGGCAACATCTCGCCTTCGGAGGACATGCGCGAACCTTTACCGGCAGCTATTATCGCAAATTTCATTCTCAAGACTTATGATTGTTTTTTCAGTCTTCGTTATCGTCTTTTGTCAAATCAAGCACGACATTGTCTCCACTCTTGTCAAAATATTGACGGCGCAAGGGATTACGGTGTATCATCGTATAATCTTGACGATTTCTATACACATCTATCGCACGGTAAATAGCTTGTCGCATTGACTCTTCCACAGCCTCGCCTTTTCCGGCGATATCATATCCGGTGCCATGATCGGGCGATGTGCGCACAAAAGGCAACCCGGCAGTAAAATTCACGCCACTTTCCATTGCAATGGTTTTGAATGGAGCAAGACCTTGATCATGATACATGGCAAGTATTCCGTCAAAACGTTTAAACTGTCCGCTGCCATACAGGCCATCGGCGGCATAGGGTCCGAAACACGAAATTTTCATTGATTGAGCCTCCTCTATTGCAGGAGCTATAACCTCAATTTCCTCTGTTCCAAGCAAACCATTATCACCGGCATGAGGATTAAGCGACAAAACCGCGATACGCGGATGATCAAAACCAAAGTCTCGTTTCAATGAATCATTGAAAATCTTAAGTTTTTCAATAACAGTCTCCTTGTTTATCGCAGTCGGAATCTCCGCAACCGGCAAATGAGCGGTTACAAGCGCAACTCTCACATCTTCATTGCAGAGAATCATCAGCGACTTTGAATCACCTCCGGCAACTGCTTCGAGATATTCAGTGTGACCTGGAAATTTGAAAGTCTCGCTTTGAATATTATGTTTGTTAATCGGAGCAGTAACCAATACATCTATATCGCCACTACGCAAATCGGCAACAGCGCGCTCTAAAGCAACAAATGCAGCTTCGCCCGCCTCGCGAGTCGATTGCCCTGGTTCTACTTTAGTTTCTTCCGGAACAACGTTGATAATATTGTAATCACCCGGCTTTGCATCTGCAGCCATAGCGATTTGATTAAAATTCAACGACTCAATATTCAACGATTTACGGTAGAATGCAGCAATTTTGGCCGAACCGTAAACAATCGGAGTGCAAAATTCCAAAATGCGATCATCACCAAGCGCTTTCAAGATAACTTCATATCCTACGCCATTTATATCACCGTGGGTGATACCCACCTTTATTTTCTTTTCTTTCATTGGTATAAGCATAATAATCTGCTAAATTACTCATAATTCTCCAAAGTAACGCAATTTAGCTCCAAAAATGCGTGTTTTTGTCCTTGGGGGATAAAATGGGGGATAAAACAAGGACGCCCGGCTTCGTGTGAAGTCGGGCATCTTCTGAAGGGGGCGG
>CAZBUT010000236.1:0-3132 GCA_964495165.1 uncultured Muribaculaceae bacterium
TGCTTTTGTTTCAATCACATAGCTCGCTATGCTCTTTCAACAAAACTCAAAAATCTTTTCAAAGTAATTTATAGAAGTTCCCTCAAGGGGAACATATTATAGAAACGTATAAATCCGTATTATTGGTTTTGGAACGTAATGGTAATAAAAGTGTCAATGTAAAGATATTAGAAGATGGTATTATTCCTTTTTTTGAATCAGAGCAAGAATATGCAATACAAAAGACAAATAACGGATATCATCTTGTCCTAAATGGTATTCCAAATGCATATATTGAGATTAATAATGAAAATGAACTTAAATATTATCATTCAAATGTAGAAATAGATGGAGAAATATACACATTAATAATCTCTGCCGTAAAATAGTTGAGCTATTTTACGATGAAACACTATAGAACGTGGCTGTGTCAAAAACAAAATTATGACACAGTCACTGATGTAGTTATAGAAAAATGAAATGTATCTTTTGTGCTGATGAAATGGGTTTGGTGACAGCTGTTAATGCCGGGAATGCAACAATTTTAGCAACAACGACTGACGGAACTAATCTGACGGCAGAATGTCGAATAACTTCAGTTTCAGGTATTGATGAAGTGGGTGATGATGACTTTGCTGTAGAGGTTGCAATTATTTGATTATGACTTTGCCTGTGTGAATCATTCTGCTGTTGTCGGTAATGGCAACAACGTAGATGCCCGACAGGTTTTCTGTGTTGAGTTCGTTGCTGCTTTTAACGGTGCCGGCGACACCCGACAGATTGAAACTTGAAATGCTTGCCGATAATGAAACTTCAGGTATTGTGAATGCCATCATTTCTTCATATTTTGCAATGATTTGCGTGCTGTAGTTACTTGCTGTAGACCATTGACCGATAAGATCTTCCCAATTGGGAGCTTTTCCTCGGGGGGAATCCATTGAAAACGAGAGTCGATAAGTGTTTCGCCTGCCGGAAGTGATGCAGTACACGCATAGGCATACAGATGTTGCATTTGTGCAATCACACCGTCGTGTATTGTTTCAAAAGTATCTCCAACTATACCTAATGATGTGATGCCGAGACCGCAGTAGTTGTGGTGTTCAGGCCGCATGGCAGTGCCGTCGTCAAATTTAAACCACCCGGTTTCTATGATTGATTGGCATAAAGCAATATCGCCACGTATTCCGTAAATCTCGGAGACCTCATAAAATTGTTCGGCAATTTCGCGGTCGAAATCGGCATTTTGGGATTTCACAAATTGGTACATCCGTTCAACTGTAGCCTCGTTTGTTCCCAAAATAGGGGTTTGGGCTGAAACAATTGAAGTGAGCATTAACAGGAAAAAGGCAGTCGTAAAAATTTTCTTCATAAATGTTTTGGGTATTGAGATTGTTTATGCGAGAAAGCGTAGGAATACACTTCTCCAATTTAATATATTGTGCAAATTACAAAAAAAGCATCAAACTTTATAGAATTTTTTCTTTAATTGTTGGCAACCTCCTTAATTTGCACTAAATTTGCAGTAACTTAGAAACAATAGTAACTTAAATAAATTCATTAATAACTCAAATTTCCTAACTTTATGTGGTTAACAAGCTCATCTATAGGTAGGAAGCTCATTATGTCAATAACAGGAGCTTGCCTTGTCCTATTTGTTACGTTTCACGTGCTGATGAACTCAGTGGCTATCCTTTGGCCTACAGCCTACAATGCCGTGTGCGCTTTTCTTGGCGCTAACTGGTATGCGCTGATAGCTTGCGCAGGATTGGCTTTGTTGTTTGTCGTTCACATCTTGTATGCATTGGTTCTCACAATGCAAAACCGTAATGCCCGCGGTAATAACCGCTATGCAGTTACATCAACTCCCAAATCAGTGGAATGGTCTTCTAAGAACATGCTTCTGCTCGGTTTTGTAGTTGTTGTGTTTATGGCTGTTCACTTTTTGCAATTCTGGTACAAAATGCAGTTCCAAGAAATCATGGGAGAACATTTTTATGCAATGGAAGACGGTACTTTGGTTTCTGTTACTGCCGGTACTGTGTTTATCCAACTTGCATTTAAAGAATGGTGGACTCTTGTGATTTACCTTGTTGGTTTCGCCGCTCTTTGGTTGCATATGAACCATGGTTTCTGGTCGATGTTCCAGTCGGCAGGTTGGAACAATGCAACATGGTTGCCCCGCTTGAAAAAAGTGTCTTGCGCTTGGACAACAGTTGTTATCGGTCTCTTTGCAATTCAAGCTGTCTGGTTCTATTATCAGGCAAACAACGGTGAGTACTTCAATAACAAAGAGCTCAAAGCTCAATATCAGGAAATGGTAGTTGAGGTGTTCCAGGCAAAGGCTAAAGCTATCCAGCAAAATGCCGAAAGCCAGTATGATCCTGCAGCTTTGCAACAAATGCAGGCTTTGCAACAGGAATTCATGGACGCAATGCAGAAGATTAATGATCTTGGCAAGGTTGAAGAACCAGCCGCTGAAGAGACTCCGGCTGTAGAAGCTGTTGATGTCAAAGTCGAAGCCGATACAATAGTCGAAGAAGTGAAAAATGAAACAACCGAAAATAATTAATCGATATGGCAGAAATTAAAAATATCACAGTCGATTCAAAGATACCGGAAGGTCCTGTTGCTGAAAAATGGACCAATTACAAGGCTCATCAGAAACTTGTTAACCCCGCCAACAAACGTCGTCTCGACATTATTGTAGTTGGTACCGGTCTTGCAGGAGCATCTGCTGCTTCTACACTTGCAGAAATGGGATTCAACGTTCTCAATTTCTGCATTCAGGATTCACCACGCCGTGCCCACTCTATTGCGGCTCAAGGTGGTATCAATGCTGCAAAAAATTACCAAAATGACGGCGACTCTGTTTACCGTTTGTTCTATGATACTGTAAAGGGCGGTGACTACCGTGCTCGCGAAGCAAACGTTTACCGTCTTGCCGAAGTGTCAAACAATATAATTGACCAATGTGTGGCTCAAGGTGTTCCTTTTGCACGTGAATATGGCGGCTTGCTTGCCAACCGTTCATTTGGCGGCGCGCAAGTGTCTCGTACTTTCTATGCTAAAGGTCAAACCGGTCAACAACTCCTTCTTGGCGCATATTCTTCATTGAACCGCCAAATAGAGCTTGGAAAGGTTAAGAGCTACAAC